>JABMRL010000142.1 GCA_013202615.1 Dehalococcoidia bacterium | reverse complement strand
TTACCGGAGACGATGCAGACAATATGGTCGCGTGCCAGGTAGCCAAGCATAAATTCAACGTGCCCCGTACCATCGCCCGCGTCAGAAACCCCCAGAATGAAATCCTCTTCAAGAAACTGGGAATCGATGTTACCGTCAGTGCCACCAACATCATCCTGGAAGTCATAGAAAAAGAAGTGCCCACGCATACGCTGACGCACCTGATGACCCGTGATGACAGGGGGCTGGAGATTGTAGAGATAAGAATTCCTTCAGGCGCTAAGACCATTGGCAAATCGGTCAGAGAAGTCCACCTGCCAGAGGGAGTGAAGCTGGCGCTGCTTATCCCCAGAGACCGCAAGCCGGTCATACCTAAACCCAATACCGTTATCCGCGAAGGAGACCAGATAATCGCCCTGACCACTCCGGAACTGGAAGAGGAACTGCGTTACAACCTGACCGGCATCTGACAACCGGAATGTTAAATGGGGACGGTAAAAGAAAGAGCCCTGAAAGCCACCAACCGCCTTCAACCCGAAACCACACCCGTCCACATCATATAAATCTCATTTCAGGAGAAGGTCATGATAAGGTCCAGTAAATTCTGGGTAGCGCTTATCCTGCTTCTCATTATCATGATTGTGGCGGGCAGCGTATTGATATGGTCAAAGTACGACCGCAGTCAGCCGATTGAGATCAACCTATCTCCAGCGCCAGAAATAAGCGGTCAGATATCCGTTGCCGGTGCGGTCAATGTTCCCGGTTACTATCCACTGCAAGAAGGAGACTCCGTCGCTGCTTTGCTGGAGACGGCCGGCGGGACGACCGCTGCGGCCGACCTTGATGGCATCAAGCTGTATATTCCTTCTGTCAACGAAGCAGAGGTATCACAAAAGGTCAACCTGAACCATGCCGGAGCCTGGCTGTTGCAGGCGCTCCCCGGCATTGGCGAAACGAAAGCCCAGGCCATCATAGATTACCGCCAGCAGAACGGACAGTTCAGACATATCAGCGAAATAACCAGCGTGGAAGGTATCGGGACAGCGACCTACGAAAAAATAAAACACCTGATAACGGTTTCAGATTAATATTAAAGAAGGACACCCATGCCACTGATTTTACTCAGCGCCGCCTGGGTGGTGGGCATTTATCTGGGGACCAGATTCGACCTGCCTCTGGTCCTGCTGTCAGCCGGTCTCGTGCCGCTGCCACTTCTTCTCTTTCTGAAAAAGTACCGCAAATTCATAGTTATAACCAGCCTCAGCCTGCTCGCCCTTTTTACCGCCTCATGGTATGCCTATCAAAGCCTGCATGTAATCGACGTTGACGACCTGCGTTACTATAATGACCGCGGCACCATTGACGTCAGGGGGATAATAGCCAGAGACCCTGAAATCAGCGACCGCAGCACCCGCCTCTACTTTTCCGTTTCAGAAACACGCACCGATGGTGAATGGCAATCGGTCGAAGGAAATGCCCTGCTCATTGTGCCGCGCGTCTCCACGTACAAATACGGTGACCGGCTCCAGGTGACTGGCGAGATGGAGACGCCACCCCAGCTAAACGACTTCGATTACCGGGGCTACCTTGCCCATCAGGGAATCTACAGCACCATTCTCTACCCCGACATCGAAATAGAGGCACGCGGGCTCGGTTTCAAGCCGCTGTCATTGATATATGAGTTGAGAGCCAGCCTGGCACAAACGCTGGCCAGGGCACTGCCTGAGCCGCAGGCATCACTGGCCCAGGGAATCATTCTGGGCATCCGCGAAAATATACCGCCATCAGTCAAAAATGATTTCGCCAGAACCGGGACGGCACATCTACTGGCCATATCAGGGCTTCACCTCGGCATCGTGGCCGGTATCATGCTCAGCCTCGGCATATGGCTATTCGGTCGTCGATACTACCTGTATGTATGGCTGGCTATTGCTACCATCTGGCTGTATGCGCTGCTCACCGGCATGCACCCACCGGTGATCCGTGGCGCCATTATGGGCACCCTGTTTCTCACCGCCGAACTTCTGGGGAGGCAGCGCAGTGCCATCACTGCCCTTACCTTTGCCGCTGCGATAATGGTTGGCATCAGCCCTTACATCCTGGAAGACGCTGCCTTTCAACTTAGCTTCCTGGCGATGGCGGGGCTGGTCTTTCTCTTTCCATCTTTCCGTTCACTGGGAAGAAGGGCGATAAGTAAATTCATTGGCGAAGAGGGGGCTATAGCGACCGCCGCCACCTTCGCCGGCGACAGTCTCAGTGTCACCATGGCGGCCATAATCGCGGTCTGGCCGGTGGTGGCTTATTATTTCGGCATCATCTCCTTTGCCGGGCCGCTGGCCACGTTCCTGCTCCTGCCAGCTCTACCGGCAGTAATCCTTGTCGGCGCGGCATCCGGCGTTATCGGCCTCATATTCCTTCCTGTCGGCCAGGCCGTCGGCTGGCTTGCCTGGCTTTTCCTGTCCTATATGCTGGTAATAGCCAGCTGGCTGGCTTCGTCACCCCTGGCCTTCATTGAAGTGGACCCGATAGCTCCAGCCTGGCTATGGCTGTATTACGCGGGGCTGACGACAGCAATTATCCTCGGGCGGAAACTGAAAATCGACTGGATATCAAAGGCAACGGCGGGGTTCAGGTCAGGGGCCAGCCGGTCGGCGAATGCTGTCTGCCGGCTACCTGTGAAATGGGTGCTTCCTCTGCTGGCCACGATGGCAGTGCTGGTCTCGGTCATCGCCGCCTCCATGCCCGATGATGAACTAAGCATCAGCTTCCTGGACGTGGGACAGGGCGACGCCATTCTGATACAGCAGGGAAGCCAGCAGGTGCTGATTGATGGTGGGCCCAGCCCGCAGGCAATAAGCCTGGAACTGGGTCGGCAGATGCCCTTCTGGGACAGGACCATAGAGCTGGTTATTCTGACCCACCCCGACCAGGACCACCTCGCCGGGCTGATTGAGGTGCTGAAGCGCTACCGTGTGGAAAAGGTGCTCGACCCGAATCTCGACAGCGGTACGCCGTTATATGAAGAATGGCAGAGACTGGTCACAGAAAAAGAGCTTGAAAGAATCACTGCCCTTGCCGGACAGCAGATTGCTCTGGGCGAGGCAACGCTCACAGTACTCCATCCACCGGAGGCTCTGTTAAAGGACACGGATGAAGACATTGACAATAATGGCGTGGTGCTGTGTCTGAAGGACGGTAACGTCAGCTTCATGCTCGCCGCCGACATACGGCGTGAAGCGGAACTTCATCTCATCACCCGCCGGGCGGCATTAAAAAGCACCGTGCTGAAGGTCGCCCATCATGGCTCCGATACCTCCACCAGCCAGGAATTCCTGTCCGCAGTTGACCCGCAGATTGCAGTGCTCTCCGTCGGCGCCGATAATAAATTCGGGCACCCCGGCGATGAGGTAGTGGACAGGCTGGAAAATAAACTGGGCCGAGGAAACATCTACCGCACCGACCATCACGGCACGATACAGTTCACCACTGACGGAGAGAAGCTGTGGGTCAGAATACTAGGTGCAAGATAGCACAAACCCCCACATCACTTGCCAAGGACAATTCTGGCACTTGGAATAGATATCAGCAAAGCAACGCCAATAAATATCCAGCCAGTCCATACTGGCAGCCAGGTAGCCAATAGCACGCCTATACCTACTCCAGCCAGAAACTTGGCGGTGACGTGCAGGGAGAAATAAGGGTCCGGCACCTGTCTGAACTTTGCCACCTTTTTACCAAACCATCCCATTTTACTCACCTCTTTATATTGTTATAAAGACTCCTTATCATTATCCGCCCAGCCATCGCATTTTGTCCATTGCATCTCTGTTTCCAGACTGGCAGGATAAGAACAAATAGGCTATAATTGGACGGATAAGCGGAGTGAGCAGTTAATGAAGTCCTTTTTCCATGAACTAATAATAACCGCTGTACTTGCCCTGGTCGTTTTTTTCGCGTTGCGTTTCACCATTGACACCGTCATTATTGTCGGCATCAGCATGGAGCCAAGTTTTCACAGCGAGCAGCGTATCCTGATAAGCAAGGTTACCTATCGAATACACGAGCCGGAGAGAGGCGATGTTATCGTCTTCAGGCCAACCAACAGCGAGAAGGGAGAGTTCATCAAGCGCATCATCGCCCTGCCCAATGACACGGTGGAAGTTAAAGACGACGCGGTCTATGTGAACGGCACGCGACTGACAGAGCCTTATATCAACAACACGCCCAGCTACCACCTCAGCAAGCAGAAGATACCGGCAGGCAATTATTTCGTTCTCGGTGACAACCGCAACCAGAGCAATGACTCACACAACGGCTGGGTGGTTCCGCGCCAGAACATCGTGGGCAAAGCCTGGCTTTCCATCTGGCCGCCACCGGAGTGGGGGCTGGTGCCAGAATACTCACTGCACGAACAGCTGGCCAGCATCGTCGATACATACATGGCAAAGTGTTATCTATTATATAATATGTAGGCTGGTATTTCTTGGAGGCATGAGTGGCCGGTAAAACCGAAGATATTTTTGAAAAATCAGGCGCACTGCTGAAGGGCCATTTCCTGCTCACCTCCGGGCTTCACTCCCCGGCTTACTGGGAGAAGTTCCGTATCCTGCAGTTTCCCGGCTATACCGAGCAACTCTGCCGAATGATTGCCGACCACTTTCGCCGCGAAAACGTGCAGGTCGTCGCCGGGCCAACCACCGGCGGCATCATCCTCGCCTTTGAGGTCGCCCGACAGCTGGGCGTCCGCGGCATCTTTGCCGAGAAAGAGGATGAGGAGAGAAACTTCCGCAGAGGTTTCAGTATAGACCCCGGAGAGCGGGTCCTCATCGTTGACGACATCCTGACCACAGGTAGCTCCGTCCACGAAGTTATCGCCGCCGTCAATAAACTGGACGGCAACATCGTCGGCATCGGCGTGCTGGTCGACCGCTCCGGGCAGGCTCCAGACTTTGGCTTTCCCCTCTTCAGCTGCCACCACGCCGCCACCGTTACCTATCGACCGGAAGAGTGTCCGCTTTGCGCCGCCGGCATTCCGCTGGTAAAGCCCGGCAGCAGCCAGCCGCCGGCCTGACGCCGGAAATATTCGGGGAGGTGCACCATGGATGTCGTTGCCCTCATCATTATCATTATCACCGTCGCCGCGATTCTGGGTACTATGCTTGTGTACTACACGACCCGGTATAGATATGAAAACAAATTCCGGCACTGGCAG
>JABMRL010000021.1 GCA_013202615.1 Dehalococcoidia bacterium | reverse complement strand
TCGGACCGGGGAATAACGGGGGGGACGGGCTGGTCACCGCACGCTACCTGCACGACTGGGGAGCTCAGGTAAGCATCTACCTGTGCGCCAGGCGACCTGAAGATGACGCCAACCTCGAGCTGGTGCAACAACGAAACATAACCTGCGTTGATGCCGCCCAGAACAGTGACCTGTCCCGGTTCAATGAACTGCTGGCACCAGCCGACTGCGTTATTGATGCGCTTTTCGGCACCGGCAAAGCCCGCCCCATTGAGGGCATCTTCACACAGGTCCTGGACAGGGTAAACCATCTAAAAAAGAAAAAGCCGGCGCTGGTGCTTATCGCCATCGACCTGCCTTCCGGGCTTAACGCCGATACCGGAGAGACGGACCCGGTCTGCCCCTCCACCGATTATACCGTTACCCTGGCTTTTCCCAAACCGGGGCTTTTCCGCTTCCCCGGTGCAGAGAGAGTTGGTATATTGAGCATCGCGAACATTGGCATTCCAGCGGAACTTGCCGATGATATCACTCTTGAATTAATCACGGACGAATGGGCGGGAGGAATGCTCCCGAAACGCCCGCTTGACGCCAATAAAGGGACCTTCGGGCGGGTGCTGGCAGTTGCCGGTTCCGTAAACTACATCGGTGCGGCCTATTTGGCCTGCAGCGGCGCTCTGCGCACGGGCGCCGGCCTGGTGACTCTGGCTACAGCATCGAGCCTGCAGCCGGTGCTGGCCGCCAAGCTGACGGAAACAACCTACCTGCCACTGCCCGAAGCGGAACAGGGTATAATTGCCAGGGAAGCCGCTGAAATTATTAACCAGACCCTGAAATCATATGATGCCCTGCTGCTCGGCTGCGGACTGGGGCAGAGCGAGTCGGTGAGCGAATTCATCACCTCTCTGCTTTTTCAGAAAAACCTGCCGCCGCTTGTTTTAGATGCCGACGCGCTCAATACTCTGGCCCAAGTCCCCGACTGGTGGCGAAAGCTCACCGTCGACGCGATAATGACGCCGCATCCGGGCGAGATGGCAAGGCTGAGCGGGCTTACCGTCGCCGAAATACAATCGGACCGGGTGGGAATAGCCACAAAATACGCCCGCGAATGGCAAAAAACGATTGTCCTCAAAGGAGCTTTCACGGTCGTTGCCGCAGCGGACGGTAGCTGCCGCGTCAGCTCCTTCGCCAACCCGGGGCTGGCATCGGGGGGCACCGGTGATGTGCTCGCCGGAGCTATCGCCGGCCTTCTGGCACAGGGTCTATCTCTCTTTGACGCCGCAGCCCTCGGTGTTTATCTGCACGGCAACGCCGGCAAGGTGGTCAAAGACATCCTCGGAGATACCGGCATGGTCGCTTCCGACCTGCCGCCCGTTCTGCCCATGGTCATCAAGCATCTCCGGGAAACGGCTAAAAACAAATAGCCACTTTGTTGTAGAATATATATACAATGCTGCTTACAGTTGATATTGGCAACACGGAGATTACGCTCGGAGTCTTTGAGGGAGAAGAGCTTCGGGCCACGTGGCATATGGCCACAAGGATTCATCGCGTGGCTGACGAATACGCCGCCCTGATGATGAACCTGCTCCAGCACCAGAATATGAAGCTGGGAGACATCAAGGAAATCGCTATGTGCTGCGTGGTACCACCGTTGCTGTCCACCTTTACGGATATGTGCCGGCGGTACCTCAATACAGCTCCATTCGTGGTTGGTGCCGGCGTGAAGACCGGAGTGCGCATCCGCATGGAAAATCCCCGCGAAGTCGGAACCGACCGCATCGTTAATACCGCCGCCGCCCATAAACTTTATGGTGGTCCGACCATCATTACCGATTTCGGCACCGCCACCACCTTTGACGTCGTCTCCAGGGAAGGTGATTATCTGGGCGGTGTCATTGCTCCGGGAATAGGCATCTCCGCCGAATCATTGTTCATGCGCGCCGCCATGCTGCCCAGAGTGGAGCTGACACACCCCAGGAACATTATTGGCACCAATACCACCTCCGCGATGCAGTCCGGCATAATATACGGCTATATCGGGCTGGTCGAAGGAATCGTTTCACGGATTCAAGGGGAGCTGGGCGAAAAGACAAAGGTAATAGCCACCGGAGGTCACGCTGAACTAATCGCCAACGAGACGAGCATTATCGACACCGTGAACCACGATATCACACTCATCGGGTTGAAATTGATTTACGATATGAATCAGGCCTGATTTGTTTGCCGGCTGGTCGCCGAGGAGACATTATGTTAAATGATAAAGCCATAGTGCTGGGAGTAACCGGAAGCGTTGCCGTCTACAAGGCAGCCGACCTGGCGAGCAAGCTGACACAGGACGGCGCCCGGGTCGAAGTAGTCATGACCGAGGCCGCCACCAAATTCGTGGCACCTCTCACCTTTCACACACTGACACACACCGGAGTCACCACCGATATGTTCACGGCGCCCACTGAATACAATGAGACGCATATATCCCTGTCGGAAGCCGCCGATGCGGTCGTCATCGCCCCGGCCACGGCCAACACAATCGCCAGGATAGCGGCGGGCATGGCGGATAATATGCTGACCAGTATCGTACTGGCGACAAAGGCGCCGGTTATCATTGCCCCGGCGATGAACGTGAACATGTGGGAAAATCCGGTTACCCAGGAAAACATCAGCAAATTGAAAGCCCGGGGATTCATCATTGTTGAGCCGGGGTACGGTCGCCTCGCCTCCGGCAAGATGGGGTACGGGCGTCTGGCTGATATCGAGATTATCCTGGGCACCATCAGGCAGGTGCTGGGAGGAAAAGGAGACCTGGGCGGCAGAAGCCTGGTGGTCACCGCCGGCGGCACACAGGAGCCGGTCGACCCGGTGCGACACCTTGGCAACCGCTCATCAGGAAAGATGGGCTACGCTGTGGCGGAGGCGGCGCGGGACAGGGGCGCCGGGGTAACGTTGATTTCCGCCCCCACCTCCCTGCCCGACCCGGCCAGCATTGAGATCATTCACGTCCAGACCGCCCACCAGATGAAGGACGCGGTCGCCAAAGCCACAGGCAAGGCCGACGCCCTGATTATGGCCGCCGCCGTCGACGATTACCAGCCGAAGAGCGCAGCTAAATCAAAAATATAAAAGGATGCCGAAACCATGACGCTGGAGCTGGTC
>JABMRL010000141.1 GCA_013202615.1 Dehalococcoidia bacterium | reverse complement strand
CCGGGGTCAATACCTCCGGCCGGTATCTCCAGCAGCTCACTCTCCACCGGCTTGCGGAATTGTTTTACCAGCAGCACATTATCACTCTCATCAATGACGACGACGGCAATACAGTCGCTGTGCTCCACGATTTCCCGGGTCGTCTGCCGTCCATTGCTCAACTGGACGGAATCCACCCTCAGCTTTATCGCCCTTCCATCGTAAATTAGCTGGCTGGAAAGAGTCTCTTCCACGTGGCTAAGCCTTTCGTTCTAAAAGTGACGGATGAGTGCCACCTCGCCGCAGTCGGGAAATTTGGGACACCGGAAGCATTCGGTCCAGACCTTGCGCGGCAGCTCCATCTTATCTATCTCACTGAGACTGAATTTCTTAAAAAAAGCGGGCTGATAGGTCAGGCAGAAAATAGTGGGGATGTCAAGCGACTCCGCTTCCTCGAGGCAGGCATCGACGAGCGCGGTACCCACGCCCTGTTTCTGGCATTCCTCGGCCACGGCGACGGACTTGATTTCCGCCAGGTCAGACCAGATGATGTGCATTGCCGCACAGGCAAGCACACGCTCGTCCTTGCGGTGGACGAAATAGTCGCGAATGTTTTCGTAGATATCACTCAAAGAGCGTGGCAGCATCTCGTCTCTGTCGGCGAAAAAATTGATAAGCCGGTGGATTTGGGGTACATCCTGGATTTTGGCTTTTTCTACCATGCTCAATTTACCGTTTTCCTTTCAGTTTTTGCTCCAGCGAGCGATAAAAAGTGTCTTCGGGGTGGATGCGCAGGAACCGCGTCCGGTGCGGGCTCTGTTTTACCGTGATAGACGCCCCGTCGGCAAGGGGCATATTAATATGTCCATCGATGCTGAGCGTTGCCTGATGTGGTGCCGTTACCGTTAGCTGAACTGATGTTTCAGCCGGCAGTACTAGTGCATAGGCAGGGCTCAGGTGGGGCGTAATGGGCACCAGCAGCAGTTCTTTTGACTGTGGGCACAGGATGGGTCCTCCAGCGGCCAGGGAGTAACCGGTGCTGCCTGTGGCCGTCGCTGCGATAACACCGTCGGCTTTGTAGTCGGTAAGGTGCTTCCCGTCGATGCTGGCTGATACACGAATCAGGCGGGCAATAGCGCCCCTCGCCACCACCACATCGTTCAGGGCGTGATAGGTGTCTGTCTTTTCACCATCGACAACAAGCTCGGCCTGAAGCATGGCCCTTTCATCGGTCCAGCCTTCTCCGGAAAGCAGGGCAGGCAACCTGTCGATAGCCTCATCAGCACTTAGTTCGGTCATGAACCCGAGTTTGCCCAGATTTATGCCGATTATCGGAATCATTCGCGGGACCACCGCCTGTGCTGAGCGCAGAATTGTACCATCGCCGCCAACGCTCAAAACCAGGTCCGTATTGTCCAGCTGTGCCCTGGCGGTTTCGCTTTCCCAGGCAGAGCAGAGCCAGACAGTGATGCCATGAGAGACGAGGAGGTCCTGCAACTGTTTCGCCTTGGTCTGGGAGGCTTCATTTAAAGGGTGATAGAATATACCAACGTTTTTCACCGGAGTACCCTGCTGAGCCAGTTTAAATCAATGATAACGTCAAGGGAACAAGGGAACAAGGGAAGTGTAGCAAGTATCGACTGCCAGTGTCAAGGTAGAGGTTATGCGGATATAAGTGCTATAATGGTTGCTTGATTTCAGGAGCAAATAATGACCGGGCCAAGAAGGAAAGCGAGAGCCATTGCTCTGCAGGCGCTTTATGAGGTGGATACCACGCGACACGAGGTGGACGGGGTATTGCGCCGGCTGTTGACCGAAGGGAATCTATCCGAGGATAATAATGCCTTTGTCCGGCATCTGGTGAGCCAGGTACTGCAGCACCGGGGGGAGATTGACCGGAATATTCAGCAGTTTGCGCCAGCCTGGCCCGTAGAGCAGCTACTGGTTATTGACCGGAATATTCTCCGACTTGCAATCTCTGAAATTTTATTTGATAATATAGTAACCGTTAAGATAGCCATCAATGAAGCCGTTGAGCTGGCCAAAAAGTTCGGTGGCGAAAGTTCATCAAAGTTTGTTAATGGCGTGCTGGGTTCAGTCAGTGCGCTGGCGAAAAGATAGAAGGTTTCCGGAAAGGGGGCAAAAACGTGGCGACAATTTTTGAGCGAATAAAACCCATAGTTGTGGAGCAACTTGGTGTGGAGGAAGAGAACGTAAAACCTGCTGCGAGCTTCGTTGAAGACCTGGGGGCCGATTCTCTGGACCTGGTGGAGCTGGTAATGTCACTGGAAGAGACATTCAGCACTCCAGCGAAGAAGATTGAGATACCGGATGAGGACGCGGAAAAGATAGTTACCGTTCAGAGTGCGGTTGATTACCTGAAGGACCTGGGAGTAGAAGACAGTTAATTTTCCCGCTCCGTATCGTAAGTTGATAGAGTAGCTCGGCACGAAACCGTGCCGAGCTTTCATTAATATCCGGGTGCTATTTTTATTGCTCCTCATGATGGCACAACGATAAGAACTCATGGTGAACCCATGATGCCAGTCAGGACTTGGCAAGAATTAGGTAGGATAATCCAGCACTTGACATACCAGAAGTGGGCTAGCATAATTATGCGAGAATTTGTTGGACTCCATCGTAACAGTATCAGGCTGTGGTAACTTTACTCCCGACTTATTAGAGGGGGAAGCGGGTAAATGAGCGCCATAGATGTAATCACTATGGGTGAATCAATGATTGCCTTCGAAGCGCAGGACAATGGTCCTTTGCGAGAAATAAATTCTTTCCAGAAATGGGTGGGTGGTGCCGAGGATAACTTTGCCATTGGGCTGGCTCGCCTCGGTTTTAAATGTGGCTGGTTTTCCCGGTTAGGTGATGATGAATTCGGGAAAGAAGTTTTCAGGACGATTAAAGGGGAAGGCATTGACGTCTCCAGGGTTATCTTTGACCCCGATGCTCAAACAGGCGTTTTTTTCGTTGAAAAACGTGCGTACGGTGAATTTAACTGTTACTTTTACCGGCAGTCATCTGCGGCAAGCCGGATATCCCCGGTTGATATTGACACGGACTATATTAAGCAGGCTAAAATTGTCTATCTTACTGGAATCACTCCGATATTGAGCGAGTCTGCCTGTCAGGCAACGGAGAAGATGTTCCAGATTGCGATTGAAAATGGGCAAACAATCGTGTTTGACCCTAACTTGCGTTTACGATTATGTGACATCACCACCGCTCGTTCCATTCTTATCCCGTTGATGCAAAAGAGTTCCTATGTTCTGCCTGGCGAGAATGAGCTAAAGCTGCTGATGGACTGTCAGGAATTATCGGCGGCAATAGACAAAGTCCGTGCCATGGGCATAAACAATCTGGTGGTCAAGACTGGAGCCAAAGGCGCCGTTCTGGCATGTGGTGATGACAAAGCGACGAATATCGCTGGTTTTGCGGTGAGAAATCCAGTTAGCAGCATGGGGGCGGGGGACTGTTTTGGCGCCGGATTCGTTGCTGGTTTATTAGAGAAGCAACCCCTGGAGCAATGCGCTCGTTGGGGGAAT
>JABMRL010000140.1 GCA_013202615.1 Dehalococcoidia bacterium | reverse complement strand
TGCTCCCGTGCCGTAGCTTAAAAGCACGTAGTCGGCAATCCAGATGGGAACCTTCTCCCCGGTCAGGTGGTTGGTGCAGTACGACCCGATAAAGACTCCGTCTTTTTCCTTCTCAGTGGACAGTCTCTCTATCTCGCTTAAACGTCTTGACCTCTCGATGTAGGCGTCAACCTCGGCCTTTTTCTCCGGCGTGGTCAGCACGGAGACCAGTGGGTGCTCGGGCGCGAACACCATGAAGGTAACGCCATAAGTGGTGTCCGGACGGGTGGTAAACACCCGGATTTCTTTTTCTGGCGTGCCCGGGTGGTCGAGGGTGAAGAATATCTCCGTTCCCTCGCTGCGGCCTATCCAGTTTCGCTGCATAATTCGTATGCGCTCCGGCCAGTCAATACCGTCGAAGTTCAACATTTCATCGGCATATCTGGTGATGCGGAAGAACCATTGCTCAAGGTCACGGCGGGTAACCGCGGTACCGCAACGCTCGCAAGAGCCGGTGCCCAGCACCTGCTCGTTGGCGAGCACCGTCTGGCATTTGGGGCACCAGTTCACCGGCGCTTTGCCACGATAGGCCAGACCGGCTTCGTACAGCTTCAGGAAAAACCACTCCGTCCATTTGTAGTACTCGGGCAGGCAGGTGACCACTTCCCGGCTCCAATCGTATATAGCGCCGATGCTGCGGAGCTGGCGACGCATGTTTTCAACGTTCTGCATCGTCCAGGTGAAAGGATGAATACCGCGCTTGATGGCGGCGTTCTCGGCGGGGAGGCCGAAGGCATCAAAACCCATGGGGTGGAGCACGTTATAGCCCTGCAAGCGCTTGAAACGGGCGTGGACATCTGAAGGCGCCATGGCATACCAGTGCCCGATGTGAAGGTCGCCGGACGTGTAGGGAAACATGGTCAGCGCGTAGTATTTCGGCCTCGGGTCATCTTCGCTGACCCGGTAGAGCTGGTCATCATCCCAGCGCTGTTGCCATTTCCTTTCGATTTCCTGCGGGTTGTACCTGTCTATCATGTAGCCTCCGTTGCCAGAGCGCTATCCAAGCGCCGGAACAGGCAGTGAATGAATCAAAGAAAAGAAGTGATGTGAAAAGAGGGGCATTAACCCCTCTCAAAAAGCGCTCCTCCCTTGTAGTTCACCACATTAGTCTAGCTCAATTGACCGAGGCTCGTCAACAAGCCAGCCTTCGTTCGGTGGAGGGACTCTAAAAAGCGGAGAGACTGGATAATCACATGTAAACTATCCAGTCTCCCTTATATCTTCGACGTCGAAAAATAAGTTAATTTAGGCTTTGCCAATTCGGAACATTTTTGTGCCGCAGGAAGGACATACACCCTGAGTGGCCGGCTTGCCATTCTTCATGGTGATTGACTTGGCGTCTTTCATTTCCTTCTTGGCGCGACACTTCACACAATATGCCTGCATGACTACCCTCCTTTTTAGTTTATTAAGATTAGTAGCAAGGATAAACTATTCAGTGCCTGTTGTCAATAGCCATAAAGGGTAAAAAGGAATGAATTTGAGCGTCACATGACAAAATAATTCCATGGACTGGCCTCGTTTTTTATCCAGTCTTTGTCCTTTGGCTTTATGCTTGTCAGCAGACAACTGATTTTATTGAAGGCGAACATTGCTCAATAAACGAAATATCAACTATAATTATTGGATTCGAGGTGAAAAGTGACGTTGAAAATCATTCTTATAGCCATCGGGGCTATTATTTTTATTCTTTTAGTGATGGGGAAGGATTGAACGTTGCGGACTCTCTGGCGATTTACGGACAAGCTCTTTTACGGGTGGGTGATAATTGCCGTTTTTCTGGTAATCGGCGCCACGCTTTACGGCGTACATTTTTCCTTCGGCGTGTTTTTCAAGTCGATTGAAGCCGAATTCAGCCTCACCCGGGCATCAACCTCATCTATCCTCTCGGTGAATATGGTACTTGCCGGCCTGTTCTCTTTCCTTGCCGGCTGGGCCCTGGACCGTTACGGACCGAGAGTCGTGGTTTTGCTTATGGGTATCTTCACCGGCCTGAGCCTGATACTGACCAGCCTGACCGGCGCTGCCTGGCAGCTGTTTATCACCTACAGCCTGCTGCTGGCCATGGGCACCGGCCCCATTTATGCGGTGCCGATGTCGGTGGTCTCCCGCTGGTTTGACAGGAAAAAGGGTCTGGCGCTGGGTCTAGCCAGCATGGGAATCGGACTGGGAACGGTGGTTATGGCACCGTTTGCCACCTATCTCATCACCAGTTACAACTGGCATATGGCCTATCTGGTGATAGGGCTGATTGCCCTGGCAGTCGTTGTGCCTTTATCCAGGCTCCTGAAGGGGGACCCGCATGAGATTGGCGCTTTGCCTGACGGCGTGAAGAGGCTTGATAATGTCGTGCCATCTGATGGTGACGTGGTGTCGCCGGTTGAATCGTCCATCTTGTTGATTATCCGAAGCCGTAACTTCTGGCTAATCACTGTTATCCATTTCTGCTTCGCGGGCTGCGTGTTCTTTACCGTTGCGCACCTGATTCCGCATATCACCGATATTGGCTTCTCACCGATAGAGGCAGCCGCTGTGTTCAGCGTGCTCGGGGCCGCTTCGATTCCGGGCAGGTTGTTTATGGGTATCGCTTCGGATAAAATCGGCAGAAAAGCAGCTTCGATAACCTGCACCTTGTTTATGGCGGCAGCCATCGCCTGGCTGGTCTGGGTCCGTGACCTGTGGGGCCTGTATTCATTTGCCATTGTCTACGGTTTCTTCTATAGCGGTTTTGGTTCCAGCACCGCGGCGCTCATAAGCGATTCTTTCCGGTCGAAAAACATCGGCACTGCTTTCGGTCTGCTGGAAATAGGCATTGGCACCGGCGCTGCGGCCGGTGCAGTGGTTGGCGGGTATATTTTTGACATCAACCATAGTTATGATATGGCGTTCTTGAGCATCGCGCTGACCCTGCTGGTGGCCGCCGCGCTGTTCACCATGGTAAAACGGGAAGCGACCGTATCGCATCATCAACAGCAGTAGAATTTAATGTTATTATCAAAATTTAAAGATAAGGTATTTTATGGCTGGGTGGTGGTGGCTACCTTCTGTATCACCGGTACGGCCATCTGGGGGATTCGTTTTTCCTTCGGCGTTTTCTTTAAGGCACTGGAGAGCGAGTTCGAATTAAGTCGTGCGGCCACGTCAGCCATCTTCTCCGCGCAGATGGTGATGGGCGGTGTTTTTACCGTTCTGGCCGGCTGGGCCCTGGACCGGTTTGGTCCCAGAATCGTGGTTCTGCTCATGGGTATCTTCACCGGCCTCAGCCTGCTGCTCACCGGACAGACCACCGCCCTCTGGCAGATTTTCTTTACCTACAGCCTGCTGCTGGCGATAGGGACCGGCGCCATGTACGTGATGGTAATGTCAACCGTCTCCCGCTGGTTTGAAAAGAAACGAGGCCTGGCTCTGGGCATTGCCAGCATGGGTGGCGGGATGGGCCCGCTGGTGGTGGCTCCCTTTGCTACTTATCTGCTCTCCGTCTCTGGTTGGCGGATGGCGTTCACTGTCCTTGGTGCCATCGCCTGGGTGGTGGTGCTACCGTTATCCCGACTTTTAAAGCGAGACCCGCAGGAAATCGGTATGCTGCCCGACGGAGCCGAGTCCTCCCAGAGTATCATCCAGGGTAAAGAACCATTAGTAGCGGGGGCCCATCTTTCCCCGGGGGAGGCGTTTCGAACCAGAAGCTTCTGGCTCTTCCTCTTTATCTTTCTCTTCTTTGCGGTGGATTTATTTATCATCCTGACCCATCTGGTGCCCCACATTACCGACCTCGGATTTTCCCCGGTGGAAGCGGCGACTGTTCTCAGCGTGGCGGGCGGGGCGGCTCTCGTCGGCAGGTTGCTTCTAGGGACGGCATCAGACCGAATGGGCAGAAAAAAAGCGGCGATGATATGTACCCTGCTTCATATTATTGCCCTGGTGTGGCTGCTCTGGTCGCGAGAGCTGTGGATGTTCTACATCTTTGCGCTTATTTTCGGGATTGCCTGGGGAGGCATGGGACCGGCGATGGCGGCGATAATCGGGGAGACCTTTGGCCTCGGTCGGATAGGGGCCGTTCTTGGCGTACTTGAACTCGGTTTTAGCGTTGGAGCGGGCATAGGTCCGGTTGCCGGCGGCCTCATATTTGATTTAAGACAGAGCTATTCCCTTTCGTTCCTGGTGGGGGTGGTGATGATGGTGGCGGCTACCGTGCTCGTCATATTCGTCAGGCGAGAAACGGGCAGAACAAAGCCAGCAGATGAGCGGTGCGGTTAGTAAACGAAGATATAGGCGGCGAGCTGAGCCAGCCTCATCGCGCTACCCGGAATGATACCCAGCAGCAGCACGCCAAGACAGCACAGGAACAGGGCCAGTCGTAACGCTCCGGAGGAGGAAACTTTTCCTACGGAGGCGGTCTCACCCAGCCACATCACCCTGACCACGCGCAGATAGTAGTAGGCGGAAATAACGCTGTTGATGACGGCGATTATCACCAACCATATCATCCCCTGCTGCATCGCCGCGTTGAAGATATAGAACTTGGCCATAAAGCCTGCCGCCGGTGGCATGCCTACCAGCGAGATGAGGCAGAGTGTCAGTGCCAGCGCCAGCAACGGTGCCCGCTTTCCCATGCCGGAGTAGTCGTCGATGAGGTCGCTGTCAAGTTTATTGGATATGGCGATGATGGCGATGAAGGCGCCCATGTTGGTGAAGGCGTAGCTGGCAAGGAAGAAAAGTACGCCGCTCTGTCCGAGAATATTATCGGCCGATGCCACGCCCATGGCAGCCAGCCCCACCATGAGGTATCCGGCCTGGGCGATGCTCGAGTACCCGAGCATGCGTTTGATATTGGCCTGTGGTATGGCAAGGATATTGCCGGTGGTCATACTGATTGCGGCCAGCGCGGCAAAGATATATCCCCAGTTCAAGCTCAGCCAATCGGGCAAGCCAAAGGCGGAGAAGAAAACCCGCATGATAATGGCAAAGCCTGCCGCCTTGCTGGCCACGGACAGGTAGGCGGTGATTGGGGTTGGGGCTCCCTCGTAGACGTCAGGCACCCACATATGGAAGGGAACGGCGGCAATCTTGAAGCCGAGCCCGGCGACGAGCAGCACGATGCCCAGAAGCAGTCCGGGGCTGGCCAGGAGTGTCATCGGTGGCAGCGTCTGGATAACCTGGGCAATTTCACCCAGCTGTGTCTTGCCGGTGAAGCCAAAGATCAGCGCCATGCCGTAGAGCAGCACTGCCGAAGCAACCGCTCCGAGCAGCAGGTATTTTAACGATGCCTCGCTTGACTTTTTGTCTTTCAGGAAGCCGACCAGTGCATAGAGGGAGATGCTGGCCAGTTCCAGCGCAATGTAGATGGCAATCAGGTTGGTGGCGGCGGCCATCAACATCATGCCCAGCGTGGCCAGTAGCACCAGGGCGTAGTATTCACCCTGAAAACGTGAGAACTTGCCGACGTAATCGGTGGAAGAGAGAATCACCAGGAAGGCAACGCCCAGAAAGAGCACCTTGAAGAAAAGGGCGAAGTTATCCGCGGCCAGCATGTTGTTGAAGATGGCCGGGTAGCTGCCGCCCCACATGGCGATGGTGATGCCGCCCGCAATCACCAGCCCGGAAATGCTGACCTGTGCCAGCCACCGCTTCTGCTCGACGAATAAATCGAGCAGGATAACGATGACCGCAGTGGCTGCCAGGGCTATTTCCGGTATGAACAGGGCCAGGTTCAATATATACTCCTTGTCATCATTTTATCCACCCAGCAGTCCCACAATGGGCGAAATGCCGAGCTTGAACACGTCGGTGAGAATAGCTGGATAGATACCCACCAGCATTATCACCGCTATAAAGGCGAACATATACGCTTTCTCCAGAGTATCGGCATCAGCCGTGCCGTTGTACTGTTCCAGCGGCGGGCCGTAGAAAACCCGTTGCAGCATCCAGAGGATATAACCGGCGGTGACCACTACGCCGAGCACGCCCAGAATGGTGTAGCCCTGAATCCAGGGCACTGTAGTCGAGGAGAAGCTGCCGACGAAGACCAGAAATTCGGCGGCGAAGCCGCTGGTGCTCGGCAGTCCCAGAGAGGCCAGTCCGGCGATGGAGAAGACCACGGTGATTACGGGCATCTGTCTTGCCAGGCCGCCGAGTTTTCGAAGGTCACGCTCGTGGGTGTTGTGCATTACCAGCCCCACCATGGCGAAGAGCAGGCCGGTGACCACTCCGTGGCTGAACATCTGAAGCGCAGCCCCGACCAGGCTAACCTTGCCCAGGGCAAAGATGCCCAGTAAAACATAGCCCATGTGGCTGATGCTGCTGTACGCGATGAGCCGCTTGAAATCATGCTGCCGCAGAGTGACGGCGGCACCGTAGAGCACGCCTATTATCGCCAGTATGACCAGTAACACGGCGAACTGCTGTGCTATCGACGGAAACATGGTGACGCAAAGTCGAATCATGCCGTAGCCGCCCATCTTGATGAGGGCGCCGGCCAGCATGACACTGACCGCCGTGGGGGCGTCGGTGTGGGCATCCGGGAGCCAGGTATGAAACGGGAAAACGGGCAGTTTGACGGCAAACCCTATCAGCAGCAGGAAGAAGATGGCCGCCGCCGGCATAACCGTCTGTACCATGCCGAGACCGCCGTTGGCAATCTCTATCATGTTCAAGCTGCCGGTGGCGAAATAGAGGCTGAGAATGCCGGCCAGCATAAAAGCGCTGCCGAATAAGGTATAAATAACGTACTTCATTGCCGAGTATTCTTTACGTCCGG
>JABMRL010000139.1 GCA_013202615.1 Dehalococcoidia bacterium | reverse complement strand
CGGACTCAAGACCTGCCAGGACGTGGTCGACCTTATTGCCGGGGCGCTGGTTGACGAGCTGTCATCGACGATGGGTGAGGGGGAAGTCATCAGGAAGGGGTTTTCCGAGGAACTGGACAGCCTGCGGGATAAATCCCGGAATGCCAGGCAGCACCTGGCCAACATGGAGCGCAAGGAAAGAGAGCGGACGGGGATAAAGTCGCTGAAAATCGGTTTCAACAACGTTTTCGGCTACTACATCGAGGTGTCCAGGTCCAACCTGAGCCAGGTGCCTGACGATTACATCCGCAAGCAGACGCTCGTCGGCGGGGAACGTTTTTTCACCGCCGAGCTGAAAGAGTACGAGTCGCTGATTTTGAACGCCAGAGACCGCATTACCGACCTTGAGACGTCGCTCTTCCAGCAGGTATGCCGACAGGTGGCGGCGGCCGGCGAGCGCATCATGGAGATTGCCGTTGCCCTCGCCCACCTGGATGTTTTCTCCAGCCTGGCGGAGGTCGCGGTGCGCCATCATTATGTCCGCCCCGTGTTAAATGACGAAAGCGAGATAAATATTAAAGAGGGACGCCACCCGGTGGTGGAGCGGACGCTGGAAGATGCCCATTTCGTGCCCAATGATGTCTATTTGTCCAACGATGACGCCCAGCTTATCGTGCTCACCGGCCCGAACATGTCGGGCAAGTCCACCTATTTGAGGCAGGTGGCTTTAACTGTGCTGCTCGCCCAGACAGGCAGCTTTGTGCCTGCGGAGCAGGCCACCATCGGCATCGTCGACCGTGTCTTCACCCGCATCGGCGCCGGCGAGGACATCGCCGCAGGACAGTCCACCTTTATGGTAGAGATGATAGAGACGGCCAATATTTTGCACAACGCCACCCCCCGCTCCCTGATTATCCTCGATGAGATAGGGCGGGGCACCAGCACCTACGACGGGCTTTCCATAGCCAGGGCGGTGGCCGAGTACATCCACAACAGCCCGAAGCTCGGCGCCAAGACGCTCTTTGCCACCCACTACCACGAGATGGTGGAGCTAGCTGGCTACCTGCCACGGGTTAAAAATTTCAACGTGGCGGTGCGGGAGGAGGGACAGGAAGTCATCTTTCTGTATAAGATAGTTCCCGGCGGGGTCGACCGCAGCTACGGGATACACGTTGCCCAGCTGGCCGGCCTGCCCCGCTCCGTGGTCCACCGCGCCCGCGAGGTTTTGGAGGATTTGGAAGGCGACAGCCGCACGGCCAAGCCATTATCAAAAAAGCGCCGTAAGGAAACGGCGCAGCAGCTAACTTTCCTTGAGCAGAAATCCCCCGTTGCGGAAGAACTGGAAAAGCTGGATTTGGACGCCCTGACCCCTCTTGAGGCACTCAACAAATTATATGAGATGAAGAAGAGGGCGGGGGAGAGATAGGGGTAATAAGATTATTTCTTATCCAATACGACTTTGAGGGGTATTTCTATAATACAATAAGCGTTATCTCTTAATGTGCCAATTTGACCTTTGTGGCGATGCGTTCTTTTTATTACTGTGTCAATTTTAATCTGCCGTGCTTGCACGGCGATTTTTTCTGCTCGTAACGCATCTCCTAAATTACGATACTCCGACATCTACTTCTACCACACCGCTTTCTTGTAGCTCGTTGCAAATATCAACAACCAGTTCTAAATCAAGCTGGAGTTCTCTGGCTATATCAGAGTAATAAAGCGTTCGCCCACTTTTAAAAAGTTGCTGTATCTCCTGTTTAGCTTCTTCCCTTGTTATTTCCCTGATCACAATTACTTCCTCCCCGGAAACCCTGCTTTCAAGTTCCAGCAATCTCTGTTTAGTCTGCTTCAGCTCCTCCTGCAGTGCCAGATGCTTCATTATAAACCATTGGGGCAATGGATTTATATATGGAGTTGTCGGAAATCTACTGGCGAGTTCTTGTTTATTATTCAGGATTTTAGCCATACCCAACGCCCCCCAGATGCCACAACTAGTCACATTTTGTTACACCTAATAGTATTTGTCAAGAGAAACGTATCTAAAAAAATCCCCCTCTCTTTTCAAGG
>JABMRL010000138.1 GCA_013202615.1 Dehalococcoidia bacterium | reverse complement strand
TTCCGGGGTAATTGTACCGGTGATTTTCGGCTTCTTCAGAAATCGCCTGAAAGTCACGCCTGCCGGCGCAATGGCGGCGCTTATCGGCGGCGGCACTGCCGGCCTGCTCAGCAAACTGCTCGCCGTCAAGTATCTGGACCTAGGGGCATTGCTGATTAGCGGCGTGCTTCTTTTCCTGGTCAGCTACATCCACCGCCGGGTCCGGGCAGTTCAGTGATTAGGCTCTTCATCGCGCCCTGGTGAACCACATAAATAAAGCTGCGCCAAACAGGGCAAACCCGGCACTGAAATAAAACGCCGCATTTATATCTATAAGGTCAACGATAGCACCGGTCATAATTGGTCCCACTGCCATGCCAATGCTCATCGCCATGGTTATGGCGGCAATCGCTGAGCCCATGCCGTATTTCCTTCCCTCCTCGACGGTCAAAGCCATGACAGGGGGCGTGGCAATGGCACTGCCGATACTGCCCAGAATACACAGCGCCAGCAGTGGCCAGAAACCCGGTGCCAGCGGCACCAGAAACAAATAAGCGAAAATCACAATACTGCCGATGCCCACCAGCACCCGCCGGTTAAAGATGTCGGCCATCCTGCCTCCCACAATCCCGAGCATCGACATTAAAAGCACGTGAACTGCTATCAGGAGCCCGATAAGGTTCGCCGGCAGGCCGAGGCGCGTAGCCGCTAAAAGCGGTAAAAAAGTAAAAAAGGAAGACCTGCCCAGGGCAATTGCCAGCCGGAAGCTGAAAAGACCGACCATGGTACTGCTCCGGCGCATGTCCATAAAAGAAAAGGACAAAGCCGTCGCTGACTTTCTCAAATCGCTCCGGGGCAGCAAAATAATCGCAATAAAAAACGCTATCAGGTTAAATACACCCATGGTGATGAAAGCGAGGTTCATACCCCACTGGGCAGCCAGCATTCCACCCATAAGCGGCCCAAAGCCAAAGCCGCTGAAAAAGGCGGCGTTGGAGTACCCCATCCATTTCCCCTCCTCCCCTTCCGGAGAAAGGTCACCGATATACGCCTGAGCAATAGGCAGTATCATGGCACCGCTTACCCCGTGCACCAGTCGTATCAGGACCAGCTCGTAGACATGGTCTGCCATGACATACGCAAATGAAATCAGCGCATAGGTAAAGAGACCGATAACGAGAAGGAGCTTCCTGCCTTTACGGTCGGAAAGTCGGCCAAAAAACGGCGTGACCAGGGTACGGGAAATGGCAAAGCTGGCAAAGATAAGCCCCAGCCATAGTCCGGTTGCCCCCATGCCTTCGGCATAGAGCGGCAGGAGCGGAACGACAATGCCGGCGCCCAGCATGGAAGAAAATATGGCCAGAGCTAAAACGGGGAATACTCGTCTTATCATGCGGCTTCAAGTGCATTATAGCGATTTCCCAGAGAGTCAGGCAAATTGCAGGCAGCTCGTTTGCACTCGTCGGGTGGCACTGCTATAATGGGGCTGATGAACAGGTAGGGATGGGTCAAGCCTCTCGTCCCAGAGCAGGGTGAGAGGTTTTCCTTATCAACGGACAGGTTTTAATAATGGCATCGAAAGCAAAGCAAGAAAGAGACGAGCACCTTGAGACCATGCGGCACTCCGCTTCCCACGTGATGGCGGAAGCGGTCCAGTCCATCTTCCCCGACGCTAAATTCGGCATCGGCCCGGCAATCGAGGACGGTTTCTATTACGACTTTGATTTACCGCGCTCGCTCAGCCCGGATGACCTGCCTGTTATCGAGAGCAAGATGAGAGAAATCATCGCCAGCGACACTCCGTTCGTCCGGAAGGAAGTGACCAGAGAAGAAGCGGGGCAGGTATTCGCCGCGCAGCCTTACAAGCTGGAGTTGATAGACGACCTGCCGGATGAGAAGGTGAGCCTTTATCAGCAGGGCTCGTTCCTGGACATGTGTCGCGGTCCTCACGTGAAATCAAGCGGGGAAGTCAAAGCCTTTAAACTCCTCAATATCGCCGGGGCTTACTGGCGCGGCGACGAGCACCGCCCGATGCTGCAACGGATATACGGGATTGCTTTTGACACCGAAGAGGCTGTGACAGAGCACCTGCAACTGCTCGAAGAGGCCGCCCGCAGAGACCATCGCAAGCTGGGCAAAGAACTCGACCTGTTCAGCATCCAGGATGAATTTGGCCCGGGACTGGTTCTCTGGCACCCGAAGGGAGCCGTCATCCGGCGCGTCATTGAGGACTTCTGGAAGGACGAACATTTCAGACGCGGCTATGACCTGGTCTACACACCGCACATCGCCCGGATGGACCTCTGGCGAACCAGCGGGCACCTTGAATTCTACCAGGACTACCTTTACAGCCCCATGGACATCGAAGGGCAGAAGTATATCCTCAAGCCGATGAACTGCCTGGGGCATATCTCGATTTACAAGACCAGGCTGCGGAGCTATCGCGACCTGCCGCTGCGCTACGCCGAACTCGGCACCGTCTACCGCTATGAGCGCTCCGGCGTGCTTCACGGACTGTCCCGCGTCAGGGGCTTCACGCAGGACGACGCCCACATCTTCTGTCGACCCGACCAGTTGGAAGACGAGGTGGTCGGAGTTCTGGACCTCGCCCTCTTTATGATTGACACCTTCGGCTTCCAGAACTACCAGTTACTGCTCTCCACCCGACCCGATAAATATGCCGGCACAGCGGAAATCTGGGAGGAGGCTACTGAAACCCTGCACCGGGCACTTGAGCGGTCGGGTCGCGACTATGAGGTTGACCCGGGCGAGGGCGTCTTCTACGGTCCGAAAATCGATATCAAGTTCGAGAGCGCGCTGGGCAAGGCGTGGCAGGGCCCGACCATTCAGGTCGACTTCAATCTGCCGCCCCGTTTTGACGTTAACTATATCGGGGAGGATGGTAAGGAGCACCCGGTGGTCATGGTGCACCGCACCGTGCTCGGCAGCATGGAACGCTTCCTGGCCACCCTGCTGGAACATTATGGAGGCAACTTCCCGGACTGGCTGGCACCGGTTCAGGTAATGGTAATCCCGGTGGCCGACCGCCACGCCGATTATGCCTGTCAGATTAAAAGCGAACTCATGGATGGGGGTATCCGCGTGGAGGTTGATGCCCGGGCGGAACGAATCAATCTCAAGATTCGCCAGGCACAGCTGGAAAAAATACCCTACATGCTGGTGGTGGGCGATAAGGAAGTGGAAACCAATACCGTATCCGTTCGCCGGCGCAGCGGGGAACAGACCGCCGCCCAGCCCCTGGCGCACTTCAAGGAGTCTGTCAAATCATCTGTTGCCAGCCGGGCGAGGGATAGTGAGCGCAGCGGTGGTAAGGCAAATTAACGGGATAAATTAATGCCTTTTTTCCCTGAAGTTGATTATTGATTAATAATATGATATATTTTTCAGCGTATAATAGCTGTGCTTGAAGGAGGTTGATAAGGACATAATTAAACAACTGCGCATAAATCAGATGATTAGAGCTCAGGAAGTTCGCCTTGTGGGGGAAAAGGGAGAGCAGTTAGGAATTATGCCCTTGAGTCAGGCACAGGAGACCGCCAGAAAACACGACCTTGACCTGGTCGAAGTTGCCCCAGCCGCCGCTCCCCCGGTATGCCGCCTGCTGGACTATGGAAAGTATAAATATCAGCAGGCCAAAAAAGACCAGGGAATGAGGAAAAGCCAGAAAATCTCTCAGCTCAGAGAGATACGGCTGCGACCGAAGATTGGCATCCATGATTTCGAGGCTAAATCCAGGACCGCGCGAAAACTGCTGGTTGACGGCGACAAAGTAAAGGTAACCGTGCTGTTTCGGGGACGTGAGATAACTCATCCGGAATTGGGTCATAAACTGCTACAGCGGATGACAGAGACACTCAATGAGAACGCCTCCATGGAGAGACAGCCCATCATAGAAGGAAAGCGTATGAATATCATCCTGACACCGGTTACCAAAGCGAAAGTCAAAGAAGAGATAAAGGAAAATCAAGATGCCAAAGATGAAAACGCATAAAGGCGCTAAAAGTCGCTTTCATATTACCGGCACCGGTAAAATCATGCGGGTCAAAGGCCCGAAAAGCCACCTGAGAAGGCGCAAGGCCAAGCGGGTCAAGCAGCTCTTCGGCGGCAAAATCGAGCTGCATGCCGCTGACCGAACCAGAATTAAAAGACTGATTCCCCACGGGGTTGACTAGATAGGAGGGCTGTTCCTTGCCAAGAGTGAAGAGAGGGGTTACCACCCACCGCCGGCACAAAAAGATACTTGCCATGACCAAGGGTCAGACGGCATCCCGGCATATCCTCTACCGCCGTGCCCACGAGTCGATGCTACATTCCTTGAGCTACGCCTACCAGCACCGCCGCAAGCGAAAAGGCGATATGAGAAAGCTGTGGATTCTGCGGGTTAACGCCGCCAGCCGTGCCCAGGGCTTGAAGTACGGGCAGTTTATGAACCTGCTGAAGAGGTCCGGCATCGGCATAAACCGGAAGATGCTGGCCGAAATGGCGGTAAGAGAGCCAGAAGCTTTCCGCAGCCTGGTCAACACCGTACAAGAGAAGGCACAGGACTAACACGAAACAACGGTATTTGCCACGGCTCGTTTGTTTCTCCTTCCATACCGAGAGAAAGACCGCAGCGGGAAAATGATACAGCAGCTTGATGAACTGAAGACAAAGGCGCTCCAGGAACTGGGCACGATACAGGACGAGAAAGAGCTGGAATCATGGCGGGTCCGTTACCTGGGGAAGAAAAGTCTCCTGACCTCAACCCTGCGCAGCCTGGCCACATTGCCTCTCGAAGAGAGAAAATCAGCCGGCACCCGGGCCAACCAGCTTAAGACTGACCTGGAAAGCGTCCTGCAGGAGAAAGAGCAGGCACTGCGAGAGGCACAACTTGCCTCCGGGACACGACAGGAAATCCTTGATATTACCCTGCCCGGGCGTCCCCTGCCGACCGGGCGTCTGCACCCCATCACACAGACCCTGAATGAAATTTACGACATCTTTGCCTC
>JABMRL010000137.1 GCA_013202615.1 Dehalococcoidia bacterium | reverse complement strand
GACCCTCACGTTGATTTAACGCCGGAGAAGATAAAGCAAATTTTAGGAGCTTACAAATAGTTCAGGAGGCTGGCGCGTGCCGCAGCAGCGAATAGTACTGAAAAACTGCGATGTCATCGACCCGGAGCGGATTGAAAGCTGTCTGGAGAACGGTGGCTTTCAGGCTCTGGCGAAAGCCCGCGGTGAAATGACTCCGGAACAGATAACCGATGAGATAAAAGCTTCCGGGCTGAGGGGTCGGGGCGGGGCCGGTTTTCCCTGCGGCATCAAATGGGAGGGCGCCCGCACCGCGCCTGGCGACGAAAAATACGTTATCTGCAATGCCGATGAAGGCGAGGTAGGCACGTTCAAGGACCGTTACATTCTGGAGAAAGACCCCTATACACTCATTGAAGGGATACTCATTGCCGGTCGCGCCATCGGGGCGAAGCAGGGTTATATCTACCTGCGTGCCGAGTACCACTTCCTCCTCCAGCACTTGCAAAATGCCGTTGCCCAGGCAAGGGAAAAAGGGTTTCTCGACGGCTTCAACCTGGAAATACGTGAGGGTGCCGGTGCCTATATCTGCGGCGAGGAGTCGGCGCTGATGGACTCCATTGAAGGGAAAAGGGGAGAAGCGCGCTATCGGCCTCCCTTCCCCACCACCTCCGGCCTCTGGGGAAAGCCGACCATCATCAACAACGTGGAAACGCTGATGAATATCCCGCAGATAGTCCTGAACGGCGCCGACTGGTTCAGCCAGATGGGCACGGAGCGGAGCAAGGGTACCAAAGTATTCTCCGTTTGCGGCGATGTTGAGAAGCCCGGCGTGTATGAAATGGTGCTGGGCAGCCCTCTGCGGGAGCTGGTAGAAGAACTGGCGATGGCGAAGGGAGTTAAACTGGTTCAGATTGGCGGTGCCACCGGCAGGCTATTGCCCTGCGCGCAAATAGATACCCCGCTGGCTTTCGAGGCGGTGCTGGGCGCGGGAGCGGTCACCGTCTACAACGAAAGCCGTGATGTTATTGACATTGTCCACCGTACCATGGAGTTTCTGGCTGAGGAGTCCTGCGGCAAGTGCACTCCCTGTCGCCAGGGAACCGAGGTGATGGCGGAGGTACTGGGCAAATTTCACAGGGGTGAAGGTTCGTTGAAAGAACTGCGGAACCTGGAAGACCTTTCCAGCGCCATGATGCTCTCTTCCCTGTGCGGTCTCGGGCAGGCGGCGCCCAATTCGGTCATGGACAGCCTGCAGCACTTCCGCGCTGAGTACGAGAGTAGGGTGGCCAAGTAAGGAGGGACAAGGATGAAAACGATTACCAGCAGTAAACCAGCCGAAGAGGTGATGGGTTATCTTGAAAAATGCCGGGGGGTGTATATCATCGGCTGCGGCACCTGCGCTACCATGTGCCACACCGGCGGGAAATCCGAAGTTCTGGGGATGAAGGAGAAGCTTGAGGGCGATGGCAAAAAGGTCACCGGCTGGATGATAATCCCCACCGCCTGCGATGAGTTGACCAAATATGCGCTGGAGGAGGAGGCGGGGCGGATAAAAGAGGCCGATTGCGTGCTGGCGATGACCTGCGCCGTTGGCGTGCAGATGATAGCCTTGCACTTGAAGGATAAAAAGCCGGTATACCCCGCATTGAATACCATGTTTATCGGTATGGAGGACAGCCCGGGGCACTTCACCGAGGTGTGCCTGCAGTGCGGCAGTTGTGTGCTCGGGAAGACGGCGGCCATCTGCCCGCTGGTCCGCTGCTCCAAGAGCCTGCTGAACGGGCCCTGCGGCGGCTCGTCGGGTGGTAAATGCGAGGTTTCGGAAGATGTTCCCTGTGCCTGGCAGCTTATCTACGACCGCCTGTCGGAGATGGGGCGGCTGGATGAAATGGAAGAAATCGAGCCCTGCAAAGATTGGAGTGTGAGTGTCACCGGTGGGCCGAGGAAGATAGATGCGGAGACAGAGTGCACCACTACCTCATAGGAGGTAAAGAATGAAAGCCGGAACGAAACTGGAACGGATACTGACGAGCGGCAAGTTTGCCGTGACCGCGGAGGCCGGACCGCCCAAAGGTACCAGCGCCGAAGCGATACGGAAGAAAGGCGAGCTGCTCCGCCACTGCTGCGATGCGGTGAACGTCACCGATAACCAGACCGCCATCGTGCGCATGTCCAGCGTCGCGGGCTGCCTGCTTTTGAAGCAGCAGGGCATTGAGCCGGTGCTGCAGATGGTCGTGCGCGACCGGAACCGGCTGGCACTGCAGGGCGACGT
>JABMRL010000136.1 GCA_013202615.1 Dehalococcoidia bacterium | reverse complement strand
GTCCGAGGCTGGGCAGACAATCCACCAGTATAAAATCGTAGCGTTGCCGTACTGGCTCGAGCATCTCTCTAAGCATAAGCTCCCTGGTAAAGGCACCAACCAGGTCAAGCTCCGCCTGTGACAGCTCTATGTTAGCCGGAACAAGGTCAACATTGGCGTTACCGGTCGGGATGATAACGTTAAGCATTGAGGGACTTTCCTTATTCCTGATAACGGCAGCAAGGACATCATAACCAGTGTGTTTGATACTATCCGGATTAAGCCCCATGGATATGGTAAGGCTGGCTTGCGGGTCCCAGTCAACCAGCAGCACCCTTTTCTTTAATTCAGCCAGACCTTCCGCCAGAGCCGCGGTGGTAGTTGTCTTACCCACCCCACCCTTCTGGTTGGCAATACAGATAACCGGCATAATCTATAACTAATATAACGCATCTGCGCAATTACGTCAATACTCTTTTGCGCAATTTTGCAAATGCGTAATTTCTCACCTGTATCACTCTCTATAATAAAATGCCGACGATGCACGCGCCAAAGCGCACACCGCCGGCATAACGGTCCGGGGGTTGGTCTTTTCTGAGCCGCTAAAACTTAGCGGGGGTTGGGGATAACTCAGACAAAGCGGAGCGGCTCATCTCCGGTGTTCTCAAAGCAGTGGTGCTCGTTGGGAGGGATGTAGATAACGCTGTCCTTGTCTATTTCCGACTCCCCCTTTTCCCCCTTCACCCTGGCACAACCTGACAGTATCAATACCTCGTGTTCCCAGTCATGCGAGTGCGACGGCGATGAGGCGCCTACCGGAACCTCGATGACGCGCATGGCGAAGTTGGGCGCACCGTCTCTGTCCGTGATAACTTCGCGCATCACAGAACCGGCATGGCCCTCTTTGGGCGGGGTATCCTGTACCTTACAGACTTTCACCTTTGACCTCCTTGCCTTTAGTGCTATCATATCGGGCGGTTGCCCTGGTCTTTATTCCACCCCTCTCACGGTATTCCGCCTCAATCACCATGGAGACGGGCTTTAAAAGCGGTACCAGGTTTTCCAGAACACGGTTGACGGCATGCTCCTGCAGTATGCCCACGTTTCGATATGAGGTGAGATAGTACTTCAGTGATTTCAGCTCCACGAGAGAGTTTTCCGGCACGTAGCGAATCACCAGACGGGCGAAGTCCGGCAGCCCGGTCCAGGGACAGACGAAGGTGAACTCGTCGGTCTCATACACGATTTCCGTGGCCGATTCCGGGTACTGGAAAGGGATTGCCTCCAGCACCCCGGCGTCAATGGCCTCCTCGCCCTCTATGTCATACCTTCTGGTGGCGTATTTATCAATCGCCATTTCCATGCTCCTGCAGGGACATTGTAGCACCATTTTAAATCAAGAGACAATATGCTAAACTCAAATTGACTATGGTGGAGAGGAAAACGGAGAAGGCCGGCGCCGTTATCGTTGCCGCCGGGAAAAGCGAGCGGATGGGCGACGTGGATAAAATGTTCGCCTCACTCGGCGGGGAGCCGCTTCTGCTGCGCACCACCCGTCCTTTTCAGCAAAGCTCGAAAATCGACCAGGTAGTGGTGGTGGTGAGCGGGGAAAGAGAGACGATGTGCCGGCATCTGGTCGCCGGTCCGGACTGGCCCAAGGTCAGCGACGTCTGCCTCGGCGGACGGCGACGTCAGGACTCTGTTGCCGAGGGTTTGAAACGTCTTGCCGGCTGTGATTTTGTAGTAATTCATGACGGCGCTCGCCCGCTGGTCACAGTGGAGCTTATCGAGGAAGGTCTGAAAGCGGCAAAGGAGACGGGAGCGGCCGCGGCCGCCATCCCGGTAACGGACACAATCAAGATCGCAGACGAGGGCAGAACCGTGCTTGAGACGCCATCACGTCAAAATCTATGGTCGATACAGACCCCACAGGTGTTCTCCTTCAGAATGATTTCTGAAGCCTATGAAAAAATGAATGATGATGTCACCGATGACGCTTCTCTTGTGGAGCGGCTGGGATATAAAGTAAAGCTCTATATGGGCTCCTATGACAATATCAAGATAACCACGCCCGCCGACCTGGCGCTGGCGGAAATTCTCTGGC
>JABMRL010000135.1 GCA_013202615.1 Dehalococcoidia bacterium | reverse complement strand
GGCGGTAATACCGAAACATATAGCGTTCTTGCAGCCCTCCAGCACCTTTTTGTCAGGGTCATCGTAGAGCGTCTGCGAGACGATGCTTATGCTGTAACCTTCCTTATCCAGCAGGCTGGAGATGGCAAGCAGACCTAAAGGTGCCCTCTGTACCTTTCTATGCGCTCCCCAGTATACCGGCTCAAAGAGGACGATTCTGGGGGTAACTGTCGCCTTATCTGCCCTGATAGTTCTCTCTTGTGCAACCTGCATCATAGTTCACCATCATAAGCCTTCTCTATGGTTAACATGTTGTCCCTACTGTAGCGAGCCTCGGCATAAGGACGGCAATTTGCCGCCAGCCTGTCCAACTCCTCACGATTCTGGTAGAAGTGATTTACCACTTGAGCAATGTTCTCGGCTGTCGGCTCAATGAAAATGCCTACCGAAGAATCCATGACCTCGGGAATGCCACCCCGGTTGGCCGCAATTATCGGAGTACCGCAGGCAAGGGCTTCCAGAACGACTACTCCGAATTGTTCCTCATATTGAGAAGGAATAACGAAGACATCGGCAGCATTGTAGCATTTTGGTGTCTCTTTATTTGGCATCTTGCCTAAAAACGCTATGTTCGGTTGAATTTTAGCTTGTTCATTAAGCCTACCGGCTAAGGGTCCGTCGCCAACAAAAGCAAAGGTTATATTGGGACTGACTTTGGATGCCGCTTCAAGCAATACATTCACACCCTTCTTCTCAATAAGTCTGCCTACGAACGAGACCACAAATTCCCCCCCCAGGTTAAGCTCCTGTTTACATTTGTCTTGAGCCAGGGGTCTAAATATGTTCAAGTCCACCCAGGAGGTATATAATTTCATTTTCTCTTCAGGGAGACCTATAGCTACCAACTCGTCCTTTGTTTTTTGAGCAAAGGGCATTATTACATCAAAGGACGACAGTCCCCATTTTACCACTTTCGACACGATAGGATGCCTTTCGAAACTGAAAATAGCATGGACGCTCACCACACTCCTCTTGTTGAAAATCTTAGCCAAGATTTTAGCCATGAAAGCAGGAATGAGCCCCTGGGCGTCAATTACATCTACCTCCTTTTTATGCCTCAGGAGAAAGAGGAAGCTGCTGATAAAGAGACCGGGAAATTCATACAGAAACAAAAGCGCTGGATAACGCTCCAGTTTGTGGCGCCAGTTATAGCCAAACCATTGTATCCTATGAATCTCCATGTTCCCCACTCTCTCCACCTTGAGCCCCTTGCCTTTTGTGGTTAGAGGCTGATAGGTAATCACGAAAACCTTGTGCCCCTTTCCTGCGAGATAGTTGCACACTCCATCTAGGTGCGTTTCCAGACCGCCGATGTTCGGACTAAAGTAGCTGGACATCATTAGGATGCTATGCTTCACTTTGATATCAACCCCGTTCTAATTCTGCTGGTCGTTAGCCGTGAGTTCCACCATTTGTAGAATGGCGCAGTAAGCCTTGCCCAGCCATAAACCGCAAGCGTCCCCGCGCAAACAATGGGATGCATGAACCATGCTGCGTCAGGGACTTTACGGAAGCCGCGCAGGGCATCGAAAGTCGGCTTCACCATGGTTGCTGAGTAGAGGACATATTTTGCAAGCCCTACCTTATCCTCTCTTCTGTGGCGGTCGTAAACATGGTAGCGCCGGGGAACTTTCCCCTCTATGGTATATGTCTGCATATACTTAAACCTTTTCATGAGTGAGGTGATAAAGCCATTGCCAGTGTAGTGCACAATTGAGTTCTTCACTATCCCATAGGTGCTGTAGCCCAACCGTGCTAAGTCGACAAGGACATCAATGTGAACAAATGCCTCAGGCACGCAGTTGGCCTTGAGGAGGATATCACGACGAATCAAAAACCCATTACAGCCCAAGGTGGGTATTTTATCCTCTTGGAAGCGGACCATATAATAGCAGCCGCGGTCTTCCACTATCCCGTCCATGGTCCAGCGGTCCTCAGCCCAGGAGATGCGGTCTCTCTTGTTCATATAGTAAATCACTGGGTCGTTGGTGCCGATAAGTCCATAGTAGCGGTTAAGCGCGGAGTCAGTCTTGCGAAAACCGTAGCGCAGGGTCTGGGTAGCGATGACCTCGGGGTCTTCAATCAAGGGTTGCACCATCTGCCGCAGCCAGGCAGGGTCGTTAATGAAGTTATCTGAATCGATGTAGGCCAGAATCTCGTTTCTGGCAGCAAAAAGCCCCACCGCACGCCGTGCCTCTTGATTCTGCCGATACTCAGGCGCCTCCACAATGTAGGCACCGAACTCCCGAGCCACCTCTAAGGTATTATCTTTGGAGCCACCGTCGACGACGATGTATTCCAGCTTTTCCTTGGGGTAGTCCTGAGCGCTTGCCAGATTGAGACAAGTGTGCAGGAATCCTGCACAGTCAAGCGTGACTGTAATCACACTTATCGTAGGCAGGTTGGCATCTGGGATAGCCTTTTCTGTCAAATCTCTCACCTCGCTCCAAAACGGTTGAGGAAGGTGGTTGCCACCTCCTCAATGAATGCCATCCTCTGTTCATCTATGCCGGGATAGAGCCCGATGAAAAAGGAATCGCGCAACACACTGTCCGAGTGCTGCAGTTTGCCGGCGACGCGATAGTTGATGTATTTATAGGCTTTGTGGTGGATGATGTTGCCGGCGAATATAACCCTGGTTTCGATGTTATGTTCCTCAAGCCAGGTGGCGAACTCTTTGCGGCTAAAGGGAGCTTCTGGTCGTACTGACAAGGGAAAGGCGAAGAAAACGGGGTTGGTCCCGGGAAGCGTCCGAGGCAAGATGAAGAAGTCCTCATATTGTGAGAATAGTTGATAGAGTCTTTGGAAATTTCGCCTTCGCACCGCGGCGAATTCGGGGAGCTTCCTGAGTTGTTCCATACCAATTGCCGCTTGTATGTCCAAGGGCTTTAGGTTATAGCCGATGTTGTCATACATATAGCGATGGTCATATTCTACGCCGTTGATCCTCCATTGGAAGCGTCTGCCACAGGCACCAAAGGGCAACATCTCTCCGTGGGCGCAGTAGCAAGCTTTGCCCCACTCCCTGAGAGAGCGTACAATTCGGTCCAGTTTGCTACTCTGGGTGACCACGGCACCGCCTTCACCCAGAGTGATCTGGTGCGCTGGATAGAAGCTAAAGGTTCCGAGGTCACCGAAGGTGCCCACCATTTTGCCATCGACTGTTGACCCCAGGGCATCGCAGGAGTCCTCGATGAGATAAAGGTCGTGCTCACGGGCAAATGTCACAATCCTCTTAATATCGCAGGGGTTGCCCAAGGTATGGGGCACCATGATTAGGCGTGTGCGCTCGCTGAGGGCATTCTCCAGAAGTGAAACATCAAGATTATATGTATCAGCCTCGACATCTATGAGCACCGGCACCAGTCCGAGCTGGACAAGGGGATTGAAGGTGGTGGGGAAGGTAACAGCAGGTGTAATGGCCTCATCGCCGGGGACCAAGCGTTTTCTGCCCAGCTGCTGTGACATAAGTGAGGCTACCGCGACCAGATTGGCTGACGAGCCAGAGTTTACCAGGCTTACAAATTTGCTCTTGAGATATCTCGCAAGCTCTTTCTCAAAGCGGTCGCCCCATTGGCCTAAGGTGAGCCAGAAATCAAGGAGGGCGTCGGTGGCAGCAACCATTTCACGCTCGTCGAACACTCGGCCGGAATAGCCAATGCGAGTTTTTCCAGGGATAAATTCCCCATAACCAAACTCAGCATGATAGTATTTGTTAACGAGTTCCAGGATTTCCTGGCGAATAGCCTGGGGGTTATCCTGTTGCGTTGATTGCGTTGTCATGTTACAGTTATCCTTTCTTATTTCTGCCCCGCCCAATGGTTAGATAGAGACAGTGCTTATCCACTGACTGGGGGTCGAAGATACCGCGGCCATCGATGATGATGGGTGAGCGCATCAGCTGGGGCAAAGCTTCCATGGGGATATTGGTGAACTCGTCCCAAGCGGTGACGAGGATCACAGCATCAGAATTTGATAGTGCCGCTCTCATTGATTCTGCTGCGACAAAGCCAGCCTTGCCCTCCCAGAGGCGGCGGGCGTGGAACAGCGCCTGGGGATCGTACGCTATGACCTCAGCGTTGCGGGTGAGGAGTTCCTCAACGACAGGAATAGCCGGCGATTGGCGCATATCATCTGTATCGGGCTTAAATGAAAGCCCCAATATAGCAATCCTGCGCCCGGAAAGCCCTCCCAGAGCCCTCTCAGCTATGTCAACAAGGTGGAGAGGTCTACCTTGATTGATTTCATCTACAGCTTTTAGCAGCTTGGGAGTATACCCCTTTCCCTGGGCATAGCTGATGAGCGCCTTTGCATCCTTGGGCAGGCAGCTACCGCCATAGCCGCACCCGGGGAAAAGGTAGGTGATGAGCCCCGGTCTCACCCTTTTGCCGTTGACCACCGGGCTCAGCCGCCGGTCGAGGTGAACTGCTTTCAAGACCTCACGCGCGTCTACCTGGGGGATAAGCTCACAGATGTTAGCTATTTCGTTGGAAAAGGAGACCATCGTTGACAGTAAGGTATTGGAAGCATACTTTATCATCTCAGCCGTAGCCAGGTTGGTGCGGATGACGGGGGCTGAAAAATCGCGGTAAAGCTCTTGGACAAGGTCACCGCTTAGGGCATTCAGCTCGCCGATGACGATGCGGTCTGGTTCAAGGAAATCACTGACAGCTTGACCTTGACGCAGAAACTCTGGATTCATGCACAGACCGGGGGGAAATCTGCCCGATTCCTTAAGCAGAGGCAGAACCACCCCCTCGCAGGTGCCTGGGATTACAGTGCTCTTGACCACGATGACCTGAAATCTCTTGCCTTCAGGCAATGAACGAACAATTTCAGCACTGGCTCGCTTCAGGCTGGTGAGATCAATAGCCCCATCGGGCGCGGAGGGTGTTTCAACACAGATGAATATGACATCGGATCCTTGTAGGGCCTGTCTCATGTCGCCAGTTGCGCTAAAGTGCCTGCCTTCAAGAACCTGCCTCAGCAGTTCTTCAAGACCAGGCTCAAAAACGGGTGGTTCCCCCTTTCTTATCGACTCGACCTTATTGGGTTCGCTATCGATGACGACCACATCATGACCCCGAAGGGCTAGACCGACGCCGGTGACCAGCCCCACATAGCCAGCGCCGACGATGCTGACCTTCATCATTGCCTGTTCTCCTGATGCCACTTGAGCGTTCGCGCCAGCCCACTGGCAAGGTTGACCTGGGGTTGATAGTCTATCAACCTCTTTGCCTTGCTCAAATCGGGGCAGCGCCGCTGGGGATTGTCCTTTAAGTAGTCTGTGTCTTCATGTGCCCTGTACTCGATGCCCAGCCTATGCCCGGACTGATGATCTATCTCCTCAGCCACTTGCCTGATACTCACCTCTTCGTCATTGCCCACGTTAAAGACCTCGCCGTTGTGACCCGATAGCAAAATATCGAGCATGGCACAAATCGCATCTGAGATGTAGCAGAAGCTCCGCGTGCTCCTACCATCGCTATAAAGAGTGAGTGGTTGACCGTTGAGAGCATTGTTAAGCAAATCGGGGATGATGCGGCCATCATCCAAGCTCAGTCGGGGCCCATAGACATTGAACGGGCGCACTATCTTCACTGGTACTCGGTTATGCCGATAGTAAGTCATGCAGAGTGTTTCTGCTAAGCGCTTTGACTCGTCATAGCAAGCCCTAGGGCCAGTGGAGGAGACATTGCCGTGATAACTTTCCGGTGTCGGCACATTTCCCTCGGTGGGGTCGCCATAGATTTCGCTGGAACTCAAATATAGGAGGCTCTTAACATCGCCCTTCAGGGCACGCTTTAGGAGATGCCACGTGCTCAGCACATTAACCTTTATTGTTTCGATCGGGTAACGCCTATAGACAACCGGTGATGCTATGCTGGCACCGTGAATGATGTAATGGATCGTTTGCGGTAGCGGCACATCCTTTGAAATGTCAGCCTCAATCAGGGAAACATCCCCTCGCTCTCTGAGATGGGCGAGCCGCCAAGCAGCCCCGGTGGAGTAGTTATCTACGGAGGCAACATGGCATGGCGGAGAGAGGCCACAATCGTTTAGGCAGCACAAGACATCCAAAAAGTAGCTGCAAATAAAGCCGGCACCGCCGGTAATGACTATGGTCTTGTCTGACAAGACCTGAGCTCGTTCACCGAGGTGGGCACAGATATCAGCTATAGCTTGTCGCACTATATCATTGCTTAAAGTTGTCCCTGTCATGTGGGGTCCCCCTTACTTATTAATATTGCTGGTGCCATGAGATAGTTCGCCTTAGTCCCTCCTCAAAAGATGTCTTAGGCTCCCATCCCAAAAGGCAGCGTGATACTGATGTATCATAGGAAGCATGCCACAATTCACCTTTGCCATAAGGGAGGGTGCTGAAGAGGGGTCTACTCTGGCTGCCTGTAAGCCGAAGAATTTGTGCCACGATTTCTGATACCGTATATTCCTGGCCGCTGGCTAAGTTTATCACCCGGGCTGGGAACGGTTGGGCTAAACCTGCACGCAAAAAGCCCTCGACGACATCGTCTATGAAGAGAAAGTCCCTTTTCTGTTCGCCTCCAGTGAGGGGGATATCTTCTCCCCTTAGTGCGTATGTTATGACTTGAGGGATAAGGCGAGAAGGCTCATCATCTGGTCCATATGTAGCCACGGGCCGTAGCGTGAGCACAGGGTGGGAACCAGCGTAGAAATAAGCATTGCAAAAGGCCCAGGCTGCTGTCTTGGATGCAGCGTAAGCACTCTGGGGATTAAGGCTGCTTTCCTCTCTGATGCGACCTTCGTAATTGCCATACTCATGGCATGTGCCAGCAAAGATAAAGCGCTCATAAGATATATGTTCCAAGGCTTTAAGCAGGTGAACAGTGCCCAACACGTTGGCGCGGCAAATCATGGGCACATCGCCAAGCACCTGACCAACACCGTGAGCTGCAAGGTGAAATGCAATTTGAGGATGAGAAATAGTCACCGCTTTAGCTACAGCGTCATAATCTTCTAAGTTTGCCTCGAAAAGAGTGACCTCGGAGGCAACATCCTCGATGCGATGGCGTGGCGCTGTCGGACGGATGAGCGCTGCCACTATAGCTCCATATTCTACTAACTTCCGGAGCAGGTGAGAGCCAATGAATCCGGTAACGCCAGTGACCAGAACATTAACCCCGCTATAATCTTGACTGATCGTCATCCTGAACTTCTCTTATCGCTCCCAGATTTTCCACCCAGCGTTGCCGCTGTCCCATTCTTCTTGGAGCGTCACCATGTCCCGGTAGGTATCCATGCAACGCCAATGACCATGGTGTTTATAAATGGCGAGTTCATGGTCTTGAGCAAGTTGCCGTAGGGGTGTTTCCTCTAAGGCACCCACATCATCGAGGTAATCGAAGACCCTGCGATTAAAGACAAAGAAGCCGCCGTTGATCCAACCGCCAGCAGCGCGGGGTTTCTCCTCGAATTGACATACTTCGTTGCCAACCACTGAAAGGTGACCAAACCGTCCGGCGGGGCGAACACCACTGAGGGTGGCGACCTTACCGTGGGCGAGGTGAAATTGGAGAAGCTTGTTGATGTTGATGCTGGCAATCCCATCGCCGTAGGTCGCCATGAAGTTATCGCTATCTATATATTTCTCAATCCTCTTGAGGCGCCCACCTGTCAGCGTGGACAGCCCGGTGTCGACCAAGGTCACTGACCAATCGTGCTCATCATAATGGCTCCCATGCCACGTTATTGACCGCGAGCCCAGATGTATGGTGAAATCGCTGTTAAGGACCTCATAGTTGAGGAAGTAATTCTTGATCATCTCCCCTTTATACCCGAGGCAGATGATGAAGTCATTGAAGCCATGAGAGGAATAGATCTTCATGATGTGCCATAATATTGGCTTGTTGCCGATGAGTATCATAGGCTTTGGCCTGAGTTCTGTTTCCTCACGCAGCCTCATGCCCAGGCCACCGGCTAAGATGACCACCTTACACCTTTTCAACTCATTGCCCATCTCCATTTGTTTTGCCTCTTTAAAAAGCTCTCGGTAAAGTACAGAGAAGTATACTCGACGACAATTGGCAAGTCAAACCGAACCTTTTCCGACCACACTAACCAGTTCGGTATATTTCTGCCCTAAGTTCTCCTTCCACCTCACCTACTATGAAAAAGCCTGCTCCAGGGAGGCTTTTCAAAATAGCTGATTCCATATGTCCCAAGACTTCAAATATTTTGAAAATTAATTTTAAGAAAAGCAAGGGAATGCCCGAAATTATTTTGCCCTCTTGCTTCTTACCCCTAGATAATAGCCTGTAGCCCTTCACACTTAAAAGAGAAGCTACACCTAATGAAAAATGGACAAAATACCATACCTTTATATTCTTAAACCCCCGGCTCTGTAGCATTTCCTGAGCTTGTTTCGGGGTATACCTCCTCAAGTGCCCAACCTCAGGGTCAAGAGTATATCCTGTCAATTCTTCAACAATAGATTCAGTGGAGAAATTGAAGCCATCAAGTTTACAGGGGAGATACATGAGCAGCATAGCTCCACCCCTACACACCCTTAAGATTTCATCTAGAACTTGCTCATCATCGGGGACATGCTCCAGAATGTCTTTAGCCACCACATAATCATAAGAATCATCTGGAAACGGGAGCATATGGGCACCCCCGCGAATAAATGCGCCTTTAGATTTTTGGCAAGCGATTCTGATAGCCTCCTTAGAAAAATCAATGCCGACTACATCGACCAGATTGGAAAGCAAGGAAGCAGTATGCCCCATTCCGCAACCCACATCAAGCAATCGCTTCCCTTTGTAGTCTGCCTTTTGAATCACGTTATAAATTATTTTGTCCTTTAAGGCATCCCCAGGAACACGAAGCTCAAAAGGGCGCAGTGAATAGCTCTGGTCATAACTGCTGCGCTCCCTTGCCACCATTATCAAACCCCTAACTCTCTCACTCGTTTTCTGATTATTCTGACATACCGTCTCATAAGAAAACCCCCTTATTATTCGGAAGGTAAGGAAGTAACATAGAGGGTGGGGGCGGTAGGCTAGGTAGTCCATAAGCAGATGTGCCCCAAAGGAAAGGCTGAGCCAGACGGCCCAGGGAAAAGCCGAAAAGGAGATAGCCATTAGCCAAATTAACAGAAGAAGCTCATACGAGTGAAGGAGTATATATATCCTTGATGGTGGAGGGGAACAAGACGAATTAAAAAACTCCCTAAAGTTTGGCCGTCTCCTTTTTTGGAAACAATAGACTGCGTAGTCAAAGAGATGGTCGCCGTCTATTAAAAAGCCTATGGCAAAGGTAGAAACAGCTATCGGGGGTGACTGCGTTGTCAGGTAGCTGCCCCCGGCGATAGCCATAGAGATAGCAAGATGTCCGGCTGGTTTCAAGCTGTCTTCACTTTCCCTCTGGCGAAATCCCGGATATGCTTCAGCACCGCTCGTACCCCGCGGGCATGGTATTTTATGTCGTCCCAGGAGCGCAGCTTGGTGAGGCGGTGCCAGATATAACCCGGAGAAAGATAAACCTTGTAAATTTCATCACAGATTTGCATCACTTCCTCCGATGTCATCGTACCAGCGGTGAGAACAGGTTCGGTCATGTCATAGCGCTCGTAGTCCTGCGGTTCAATGCGGAACCAGCCGTTTTGCACCGCTTCCTGATGGAGTGGTGTGCCGGGGTAGGGAATGACCACGGTGGATTGCAGTACCTCCGCCAGCCCCTCGCTCATCAGATAACGTGCCAATGATAATGTGTTTCTAGCTTCCTCCCTCTTTTCCCAAGGGAAGCCAACCATCATGGTTAAGTGTACATCAAGGCCAGCATTATGAGCTACCCTGCAGCCGTTAATAATATCTTCCACCTTCAGTCCCTTGTTAATCCGGTCCAATGTCAGCTGGTTTGCAGATTCTAGCCCCGACTTTACCAGCCTGAAGCCAGCCTTCTTCATTAGCTCGGCTCTTTTCTGGTCTTGGAGGCAGTCAAACCGTAAATTGCAGGAGAAGAGCAATTTTTTATGGTATCCCTGTTCTATCATCAACTGGCAGAAACGATCCATCCAGTCCCCAGAAGGGAAGGTGCCGGTATCGTCAAAAATCTCGCGCACGCCGTAGCGCTCCACGAGCAGGCCGATCTCCTTAATATAGTTCTCCGGGGAACGAACTCGGAAATTGGGATACAGTGTTGTCCAAGAGCAGAAACGGCACTTATGGTAAGGACAATCCCGGCCAGCCATAGTATAAGCAAATGGCCTGCGTTTGATATTGGCTTCATTATAAAGCTGGAACTTGGTCAGGTCACGGTCGATAAGAGGTAGACTGTCTAGGTCGTTATCCAGACGTAGCTGACCGGTGGATACGATATTCCCACCCTTCCGATAGTAGACTCCGGTAGGTAACTCGCCTTCTCCTTTAAGATATCGGGCGAGTGCAAGGAGGGAGAAATCATAGTCACCACCGGTAATGACAAAGTCAAGCCTCGGACATTCACGCAGGGATTCCTCGGGTAAAGCGGTTACGTGGTCACCCATCAAGGCGAATTTGGTTTCAGGAAATATCTGCTTCAAGTCCCAGATGATTTGCCAGTGCTTTTTAATCACTGGGGTCTTGGTCTCAAGGACAACTAAATCTGGATTCTGATCTTGGAAAAATTCTAGGAATTGGTCATAGGTAATTTGCTCAGCAATAGCATCCTTCCAGATAACATTAAAACCATTGGCACTAAGTAATGTGGCTGCTGAAGCCGGGACCAATGGATATAAGAAGGTAGGATTAGAAAACCACTGAAACTGTCGATTCTGTGACAGTAATGGTACCTTATTAAAATTACTTAGTGGGGGATAGGTAATAAGTATTTTCACTTTCTGGTTCCTTTAAAAAGACGTATTAGGAAAGCCGAACCATAAGCAACATGTATCAAGAAAATACCTATGAATACGGCCACTTTCATCCTAATAGTAGGCAGTTTTTTTACGCTCCATAGCAAACCAGCGATATAAATTCCTAAAATGAAGAAATAGACGACGTTGGTAAAAGGTATCCATGGAAAGATAAATGGACCGGCAAATAGACCGAGTAAAAAAAGGCTAGGAATAAAAAAAACCAAATGTTTGATAGAAAAGTGATTCTTGATGGCTGCTGGTTTTGTATAGCCGTAATTCCATAGTTGTTTTATTAACGGCCTAAATAATGGGCGACGATGATGATATACAATTACTTCAGGGCTATAAATCATTTTTAATTTTAGAGCTTTTATCTGGTAAGATAGCTTGGCATCCTCTCCAGGCCAGAGGTTAGTGTCAAACCCCCCAATCTTTTCCAGAACCGATTTTCTAACCAGCATATTTACGGTTTGTAGTTCATCACACTCATGTAAAGGAAATGGCGAGAATCTTTCTGGTGTACCACCCCCAAAAAGTGATGCAAGTACGAATCCTGCCGCGTGCTGCATTCTGCTATCTTCGTCTGGTGTCAAGTTTGGCCCCCCCACGGCGGCAACATCGAGTCTATTAAAATGCTGGCTGGCCTTTGCTAGCCAGTCTGGAGCCGGATAAGCATCAGCATCAAGAAAGGCGCAGATTTCTCCCAGAGCGTTCTGTATTCCCAAGTTTCTTTTCAACGATGGACTTGGGGTATCGGTTGGAATAACTCTAATCGGAGATGGTGCAGGGAATGGTCTATCCGGTAATAAAATAACCTCATAATTCGCGTAGGGCAATTCTAAACAGTGTTTAATACATTGGTCTAAATAGGTATCAGCATTAGAAACGGGAATTATTATCGAAAACTTGACCTTATCCATTTCTGAGCCTTAATTTTAGTACCTCGATGAACATGCATAGTATCACTTTGTGTAGAACCAGTGTGGATCCGAGGCTATCTTCCCAGACAATTGGCACTTCTTTGATAACACATCCATTCTTCTTCAGGGTCCATAACAAATCCACATCAAAGGTAAATCCGGTAGTTCTAACGTTTTGTAATACTAACTGAGCAGCTTCTTTCGTTAGGACTTTGGCACCACATTGGGTATCCTTAAAGCGAAGACCAAAGAGAAGACGGATAAGTATGTTAAATCCCCGCCCAGCTATTCTCCTCCTAAAGGATTGCTTTCTCACAATCCTAGAATTGCGAAGTTTACGTGAACCTATTACCGCATCGTTACTCCCGTTGAGAGCATAAATCAATTTGCGGCTTTCCTCCGCTGAAGTTGAGCCATCAGCGTCTAAAAACATACATATATCTGAATCGGCTAACCTTAGGCCTTCCATAATGGCGCCGCCTTTACCCACCTTCTGAGGAATATTAGTAACACGTACCTGCTTTCTATTTCGGGCGAATTCTGCAGCAATCTGGGGAGTGTTATCTTGACATCCGTTACATACGACTATTATTTCCCATTTGTCGTGGTAATGATTAGAAAAATCATTGTAGTAAACATCCAACGTGCGACTTAGTCTACTACCTTCATTGTAAGCTGGAATAATAAAAGATATACTTTTCACTTTAATCTTTAGAGCGACCTGCCCCAAGTAATTGCTGGCTGCATCCCATAACTGGTAGAAATTCCTTTTAGGCACATCCTATACTCTCTTATCTTCTAAGTCAATGCCCCTTTAGGCAACCAGCGCTGCCTCTAAGAATTCCAATTTGATTGGTTCTTGCTCCAACGCCTTTGATGCCACTTCTATTCAGGCAATATCATCAGCTTTCATCCTGACTTTCTGCCACTTTAGCCTCTCTTCATC
>JABMRL010000020.1 GCA_013202615.1 Dehalococcoidia bacterium | reverse complement strand
TTGCGGTCCCTTACGTTGACCTCGATGGGACTGCCTGCCAGATATCCGTATTCCGAAACGTAAGCACCAAGGCTAAAGGGTACGAATAAACGCCTGCGCACCCTATTAAACCATCTCCTCTGAAATAAACACCGCCTAGTCTTATCTAATTGCTTTGAATTTCTTCTATCGGTGCTTGTATAATTGGACAAAAAAGAAGACCTATCGCCTGATTGAAATGGACGTTGAATGGATATTGCGGATTGTTCTATTCGGTGTAGTTCACTGGATATTAGCCGGAGTGTTGCTGTTCGATATTGCATCGCGAGAAAAGATTTTTGGAGGGCACAAACCGCCGTGGGTTATAGTGGTTATGTTCATCCCTTGCTTCGGTTCTTTAATCTATCTGCTATTTCATCCGCAAATCTTTAACGCCAAACCCTGAACAAAACACAGAAATCGATGCTCTAAAATTTGAATCTTCACTACACTTAATTTAGCTTAAACTACTCATCCGGCTTAGCCTTCTCTAATTAATGATAGTCAATATAAGAGTCCGCAAATTAGTAACTATGAGCAATATACCTATAAGGATACCCAATATTCTAACAGGTAATTTTTTACATAGAAATGCAGCTAGAGGTACCGCAATTACCCCTCCGCACATTAATGCCCCCACCAGTGGCCAGTCGTAAGCTTCCCAACCCAGAGTAAGGAAGAAAGTAATTGCTCTTGAGAGTATTTATGCTCTGTTAGTGCGAGAGTCGTAGATGGGGAAAGAGCTATTTGCCTTCTCCCCTTATCTGTTTCAGGCTGTCTGTATATTATTTCACCTGTCTTCAACTGATGAAATGTGCGATTGGCAAGTCCAATCAATCCTCAATCTGATATTTTGACTGGACCGGTTTTCAGGGGCAAGTCATAGAAAAGGATGCTTACAGTAGAACCTACCATATAGCTATTCGGTCGCCGGTATTAAGAAATGCTTTGCTCTTTTAGAGGCAGACCGATATACCTAATTTCTGCTCGCATATCTAATAGCTTGCTGAGCATAATACCAAGCGTTCTTGAAATACCTGTTTGCCTTGGCTGAATTGCAGGTATCGTTAAAGATGATATTACAATAGCCATGGAGATAGATGAAGCCGAGGAATAGGCCAAGAATCAAATAACCTGACTGAAGTTATCCGCCACTCTCTCAACACTATTTACCCGCCCATGTTGAATTATCGTCCTTTTTAAGTTAGGGTTAAATCAGTTATTGAATTTTTCCGCATGTGCCTGAAATGGTAACCCTGGTATTTAAGGAGAGATAATGGAATTTAAAGACATGGTTGTGGTGGTTGCGGGAGGGGCTGGCGGTATCGGCGCAAATATTGCTCAGGGCTTTGCGAGAGAAGGCGGCATAACGATTATCCTGGACAGCGCAGAGGAAGAAGCGCAACGAGTAGCCCGTGAGATAGAATCAGGCGGAGGCAAGGCTTCTGTGGTAGTCATTGATGCCACCAAAGAAGAAAAAGTCCAAGATGCTATCGCTGGAATTGCGGAAAAATTTGGCGGAATAGACGTGCTGGTGAACAGCATTGGCTGGAATAAGGTCTTGCCGTTCATGGAAACACCGGAGTCCATCTGGTACCGAAGCGTGGAACTTAATTTGATGGTAACAGTACGCCTCTGCAAGGCGGTTTTGCCGTACATGATAAATCAGAAGTTCGGCAGAATTATAAATATTTCCTCACAGCAGGGCAGGAGGGCAGCACCTCAGGCAGCGCCTTATGCTGCGTCCAAGGCGGCAGTAATCTCGGTGACCAAGTCATTAGCTGCTCTCACTGCTGAGCACAACATAAGAGTCAATGCGGTCTGTCCGGGAGTTGTTGATGCCGGGCTGACGAAACAATTTATGAAAGACAGTCCTCAATATATTGAGGAGATGCTGCCGCAAACACCGATGCGAAGAATATGCCAGCCTGAAGAAGTAGCCTCGGTGGTGATGTTCTTAGCTTCCGAGAAATCGTCTTATATGACCGGGCAAAGCCTGAGCGCGGATGGCGGCACAGTAATGCTCTAGCAACCCCCGTTGCAGTTATTGCATAATAGCCCAAAATGTCAAATCACACAGAATAACAGATGGGCTTTATTCCTGAAGGCTCTGACCAGCCGGTAGTCTGATGATAAACTCAGCCCCAGCCCTGGGCTCGCTCTGCGCTTCTATAGTCCCTCCATGCGCAGTTATTATCTCCCTGGCTATGGCCAGCCCCAACCCTGCGCCGCTTCTTACTCCGCCCGCCTGATAGAATCGCTCAAATACGTAGGCTAATTGCTCCGGTGGTATCCCGGGCCCGCTGTCAATTATCCTGACTTCTACCGTTTCATCTTTCAGATTGTGGGCGGCAATCTCCACCAAGCTCTGTGCGGGGCTGTTTTTCAGTGCGTTATCCAGGATATTACCGAAGACCTGCTCCAGACGGTCAGCATCACCGATTACAGCCGACGCTGGCTCAGCATCAATCTTAATTTCGACTCCCTTTTCCTCCGCCTGCACCGTCAAAATCTCGCGGCAGTGCTCCAGAAGTTCACCAACATTAACCGTCTCCCGTATAGGGATATTAAGCGTTTACAATCTTTGCGAAATATCGGGCCTGTTATTGCATCTGGATTGTATGACATCGGGATTAAAACGCCGGAACAACTGAAGAGGGCTACCCCGGAAGAACTGTACGAAAAGTTAAAGATGAGAGCAGGGGGAAGCCTGGATAGATGCGTCTTATACGTATTGCGGGGAGCAGTGATGGATATCCCTTGGCCCCAATGCAAGGATCAAACCATTAAACCAATGAGGGGGTAAAATAATATGTCAGATAGTAATTTAGCCCCCGTGTGCGGCCTGTATTGTGGAACCTGCACATTCCTTGGTAGTCAGTGCCGGGGGTGCGGCCATGTAGAAGGCAGGCCGTTCTGGACATCTCAAATGAAAATCGCACTCTGCCCATAATATGACTTCTGTTGTCGCTCCTATCTGTTTCGGACTACGTCCAGTGCTGCTCGACGTTTTGCAGAATCTGGCAATAAAATGCTCAATATAAGTTATTTCACTTCTTGATTATGTTACGTTTTTGTTTTCTCAATTGCGTCAACGACGGCGTCTCCGACCTCGCTGGTTGATGAAGTACCCCCCAGGTCTTTTGTTCGGTACTTGCCTTCTTTGAGCACTTCTTTTACTGCTTCCGTAACCAGCGTTGCCGCTTCCTTTTCACCTAATTGTTCGAGCATCATAAGACCCGCCCATATAGTTGCAACTGGATTTATGACATTCTTACCGGTGTATTTAGGAGCCGAACCGTGAATCGGTTCAAACATGGAGAGGCCATGCGGGTTCAGGTTGGCTCCGGCAGCAACTCCCATACCTCCCTGAATGGCTGCTCCCAAATCGGTGATTATGTCTCCGAATAGATTCTCTGCCACAATGACGTCAAAATTCTCTGGATTTTTAACCATCCACATGCATGTTGCATCTACCATTGCGAAGTCGGTCCTCACATCCGGATAGCTCTGGGCAATTTTCCTGAAGACTTCGTCCCAGTAGACCATGCTATAATTGAGGGCATTAGACTTGGTGCAACAGGTGAGGTGCTTCTTCCTGTTACGTGCCAGGTCAAAGGCAAACGTTATCACTCTTTCTACTCCAATCTGGCTAAGCACACCTTCCTGGACAACTACCTCCTCTGAATCAGAAAAAACTTGCCTCAGCCCGGCATACTTACCATGCTCAGGCGTACCTTTCCTGTATCTGCCCCCACAACCGGCATAAAAACCTTCTGTATTCTCGCGTATTACTACGAAATCTATATCCTGTGGTGTTTTGTTTTTCAAAGGGCAGAATACGCCTTCCAGGAGTTTAATTGGTCTGACATTGGCATACTGGTCAAAGCCGATGCGGATTTTAAGAACAAGGTCCCTCACAGAAATATGGTCGGGAACCCTCGGGTCTCCGATGGCGCCCAGATAAATGGCATCAAAGCCTTTCAGTATCTCCAATCCGTTTTGAGGCATCATCTCTCCATTTGCCAGGTAATAATCACATCCCCAGGGGAAATGCTCATATTCAAGACTCAGGTTTTTTACTTTCGCCTGAACTGCACTCAGAACTTTAATGCCTTCTGCCATAACCTCTGGCCCAACGCCATCCCCGGCGATAACTGCCACCTTGTGTTTAGCCATTGTTCTCCCTGCCTTTCAATTAATAAATTATTATGTGCTATTGAACCTGTCCCTGAAACGATGCCATCTCAGGAGAGAATAAGAAAATATTCTAATCATTCAGCTATCATCGCCTTAACCGAGCAGGTAATCATATGGTCCAGGCTCAAGTGAACGTCTTCAACCTGCCCGTAATCCCGGCTGGCGACTATGATTGCCTTATCAACCAGCCCTTTCAGTTTTCCCCCGTCGAAACCGGTCAGAGCTATAGTTATTGCCCCGTTCTCGCGGGCATATTTCATTGCCTCAAGCACATTCGGTGAATTGCCCGAAGCACTTATCCCGATAACCACATCACCTTCGTCCAGCTGGCCTACCAGTTGCTCTTTGAATATGGAATCGTAACCAATGTCATTGGCCAGCGATGTAATCGTCGCCATATTATCGGTTATGCTCGTAGCACGGACCCGTGGTTTCCCCTTCGCGGCTGAACCTATCCTGAGGTCACGAGCAAAATGAGAGGCCGTCGACGCGCTGCCCCCATTTCCCATAATTATTACCTGTTTGTTCTCCCGATAAGCTTTATAGATGATATCTGCTATATCAGTAATTGACTCTTCTGGCAGTGCTTTTAGACAATCGCCCAGACCATCTATGTAATCACTTATTACCGACATCTCTGCCTCCAGTCATTTATATGA
>JABMRL010000002.1 GCA_013202615.1 Dehalococcoidia bacterium | reverse complement strand
TTTGTCAACCGCTCGCAGCAGTTCAAAGTCGTAGCCTGCTTCTTCAGCTATCTTGATGAAAGCGATGACATCTTTAGGCAGGCAGTAGCCACCATAGCCTATCCCGGCATCAAGAAAAGCGCGTCCTATCCTCTTATCCAGCCCCATTGCCTCGGCAACTTTAGTCACATCAGCTCCCACCGCTTCACAGATATTAGCAATAGCGTTGATATAGGATATTTTGAGAGCCAGGAAAGCGTTGGAGGCGTGTTTGATAAGTTCGGCAGTCTCAATGTTAGTCACGATAACCGGAGCGTTTAGCGGTTCGTAAAGCTCTTTCATTAAACTGGCGGCCCGTTCGTTTTCCACGCCGATGACAATTCTATCAGGGTGCATACAATCGTAGACTGCTTTACCTTCACGCAGGAACTCCGGATTGGAAATGACGTCGAAATCGTGTTTGCGGCGGTTGTTCAGCTCAACTGTCCTTTTGACCCAGCTGCCCGTTTTCACCGGGACAGTGCTTTTATCCACGATAGCTTTATAACCATTCATGGTCTCGGCGATGCGTTTGGCAGCTGTTTCCACATAAGATAAATCGGCGGAACCATCCGGTCCCTGGGGTGTGCCGACACATATGAATATTACGTCTGCTTTTTCTATCCCTTCTTCTACGCTTGTAGTAAAGGAGAGTCTGCCTTTATCCGTATTTCGTTTCACCACCTGGTCCAGTTCTGGTTCGTAAAAAGGTGTTTCGCCTTTCTGCAGGCGCTCAATTTTCGATTTATCGTCGTCCATGCAGACTACTTTGTTGCCCAGTTCCGCCAGACAGGCCCCGGTAACCAGCCCCACATGACCGGAACCAACGATGCAGATGTTCTTCATCAGCTTTCCCCACCTGAATTAACGATGATTTCCTTCAGGCCATCTTCCAGACTCCATTCTGGCTTATAGCCAAATATTTCGGCTTTGGAAACATCGGCTAGTGTATGTTTCACATCGCCAAGTCTGGGTTTATCATAAACTGGCCCGAGGTCTTTTTGCAGAAGTTTGATAATTAGTTCGGCCAATTGATTAATGGTGATGTTTCTTCCGCTGCCGATATTGAAAACACCGGTTGCATTACTCTCAGCGGCTCTAATATTGGCATTTACCACATCCTGGATAAAGGTGAAATCCCGACTCTGCTCTCCGTCCCCGAAAACAACCGGAGGTGTACCGGATAAAGCCCGGCTGATGAAGGCGGGAATGACCATTGCATATTGTGAATGCGGGTCTTGTCTGGGACCATAGACGTTGAAATACCTCAAACAGATTGTGTCTAATTTAAAAATATCTCTGAAAATCGAGCAATAATATTCCCCCGTCAGTTTGGTGAGTGCGTACGGAGAGAGCGGGTTCGGGAACATGGCTTCATGCTGTGGCAGTACGTCGGTATCTCCATAGATTGAAGATGAAGAAGCAAAAACTATTTTTTTAACTTTGTTGTCCCTCGCTGCGAGCAGTACATTTAACGTGCCGGTTATATTGACTTCATTGGCTGATAGGGGATTTTCAATACTGAAAGGAACACGAGCCAGCGCTGCCTGATGGAACACGTAATCAATGCCCCCAAATAGCTTCTGCAACAAGGGAAGGTCAGTCACGCTTCCTTCAACGAATTCAACAGAGTTATTTTTCAGAACCCGGTCTATGTTCGCTCTTTTGCCAGTGGAAAGATCATCAAGGACAACTACATAGTAACCGCGATTTTGCAATTTCTCCGCCAGGTGAGAGCCAATAAATCCGGCGCCACCGGTAACAACGGCTTTTTTCGCCATTTTTTATCCCTTCTTTGAGGCGATGAATATATTGGTATTAATTAGCTGCTCCAGTGTTCCCACATCAAACCAGGCATCAAGGTCCAGCAGGTAGGCGGCAACCATCGGCTTTTCTTCTCTGGCTAATTGCTCCACAAGATTTCTTTCCAGGCTTATATCCGGTTGCCTGGGTAAGAATTTATCCATATTGGGAAGGAGAAACTGGCTTTTGATAATGCTTATCCCCGCATTTATTGGCGGTTTTTCGGTGATTTCCTCAATGCCCGGCTTCTCGATAAATCCACGGACGACCTTGCAGCCATTCAGGTCCTCAATTTTGCCAACGCCGAACCTGGTGGCCTCTTCTCTTTCCACAACAACAAAGGCAACCGTCATCACGGTTCCTATACTTTTGTGGCAGCGCTCATGGTATTTGATAATGTCAGACAGGTTCATTTGCAGGGAAATTGTACCATCGGGCAATTTCCGGTTTATGATATAGTCCGCGTAACAGACCAGAAAATCGTCTTCCCTGGAATTATCAATAGTCATCTGGTCGAGGGCACTGCGCAGGTCCCCACCGGTCCCCCAGCCATTGGCCTGGATAACCCGTATGTTGAAATCCGGGTTGGTATAATCGACATGGTAACCCAGCTTGTGGAATAAGTGCAGTATCTGGTCGAGATATTGTTTTCTCCTGTCAACGTAGTTTTTCAGCGTGGCAGCTGTGGCATCGTCCCGCACTGCGATGTAAAGTTCATCAATCTCCGGGGCTCCGCCAAACCAGGAAAGCATGTATTCCACGAGCGGTATGCCACCTACCTGTTGAAACATCTTTGGGGCGAGATAGGTGAAAGGGTAACATCGAGTGCCTGCACCAGCCGCCAGCAATACTGCCTTCACTCAGAAACCTCCCTTTCAGTTGCCGATAATTATAACCCACGGAACTCGCATAAGCAAGATAAGAGTATTGACAAGAGTAGCACATGAGGCTATAATAATACTACAATTGGAGTGTTATGGAGAATAAAGTAACCATAAAAATACCTCGTGAGCTTTATCAGAAACTACGGGCAATGGTAGCGGGCACTGGCTTTTCCAGTGTCAATGAATTCATTGTTTTTGTAATGCGCAGCATCGCTTCTGGCGGCGAAATCAGCAGTGAAGACCGGCTAACCGCGGAAGAAATAAAAGCCGTGCGGGAAAGATTGAAGAGACTTGGTTACCTGCAGGAGGAAACATGAAAAAAGAAAAGGAAGACAAAGCAGTTTACTTGCCCGCAGAGCTATACGAACGGGTTAAAGAGAGATCTGAGGCTACCGATTTCGGGTCTATTGAGGAATATGTAACCTTTGTTCTACAGGAAGTGCTCAAGGAAGAAGAACCCGAAGAAATAGCCCTTGACCGCGAGCAGGAAAAAGAGGTAAAGAAACGGTTACGCGCACTGGGATATCTGGACTAATATTGCCTGCTGCTACACTATGGAAATGACACTGGCTTTACTTATCGGGGTCGCCTTTCTTTCTCTTTTCTGTGAGTATATGGACGCCTCGATCGGGATGGGTTACGGGACGACACTGACCCCGCTCTTGCTTATCTTCGGGCTGGCGCCATTGCAGGTGGTCCCGGCAGTGCTGCTCGGGCAGCTTGTCGGAGGTGCCGTCGGCGGGATTGCGCACCATCGCCTGGGGAATATAAAACTTGATTTCAGGCGGGATGAGACGATTATAAAGCAGAGGCTGCGCTGGCTGGGGTACCTGCCCCGGTCACTGGACGCCAAGGTTGTCTTTATACTTGCCGGTTGCGGGGTTATCGGGGCGCTGGTCGGTGCGCTGACAGCGTTGAATATCCCGAAGGTCGCCCTGACCACCTACATTGGAGTTGTGGTGCTGGGAACGGGTATCGTTATCTTGTGGCGCCGGAACTATCAAGGGTCTCTTTCATGGAAAGGGCTTATCGGCATTGGGCTGCTGAGCTCTTTCAACAAGGGGATAAGCGGTGGTGGCTATGGTCCGCTGGTAACCGGCGGGCAGATAATCAGCGGGCGAGAGGCCAGAAGCTCGGTAGGCAGCACTACGGTAGCCGAAGTAATAGTCTGTATTGCCGGCTTTCTGGTGTATTTGCTGGTGAAAGGAGATATCTTCTGGATGCTGGCAGCGGCTACCAGCATTGGCTCAGTTATCGCTGGACCGCTTGCGGCAGTCACCGTTAGTAAGTTAAACTCGGCGAAACTGAAAATAATCATCGGTTTTGCCACCATTATTTTGGGCACTTACACGCTGCTGAATACGTTCGTCTTTTAGAGGGAGGGATTTTATGCTGGATTTGAAAGACCTGGAAAACCGCAGCCTGTACATCGTGAGAGAGGCTTACGCCGAGTTTAAGAAACCGGCGGTTCTCTGGAGCACAGGCAAGGACAGCACTGCCATGCTCTGGCTGTGCCGCAAAGCATTCTTCGGTAAAATTCCTTTTCCGGTGATTCACATTGACACCAATCATAAATTCAAGCAGATGTACCAGTTTCGCGATGACTTTGCCAGGGAGTGGGGATTTGACCTGGTGGTAGCCAGGAATGAAGCGGCACTCAAGGAAGGGGTCGGTCCTGAAGGCGGAAAATTCGAGTGCTGCACAGGGCTGAAGACGGAGGCGCTGAGAAGCTGCCTGAAAGAGTTCGGCTTTGACGCGCTTATTCTGGCTATAAGGCGGGATGAACACGGCATAAGAGCCAAAGAAAGGTACTTCTCGCCGCGGGATGGGAACTTCAAGTGGGACTACAGAGACCAGCCGCTGGAGATGTGGGACCAGTTCCAGGGGCTTCTGGATGCAGGAACTCACATGAGAATTCATCCTATTCTGCACTGGAGAGAGCTTGACGTCTGGGAATACGTGAAACAGGAAAATATGCCCATAAACCCGATGTATTTCGCCAGGAACGGGAAGCGGTATCGCAGTCTGGGATGTGAACCCTGTACCCTGCCCATTGAGTCTGACGCCGCCACTGTTGATGAAATAGTCGAGGAGCTGAGAACAACCAAAATTGC
>JABMRL010000134.1 GCA_013202615.1 Dehalococcoidia bacterium | reverse complement strand
TTTTCGCCATGGTATGCTTCGGCCTTTCTGGCATTACGCTCTGGATTGCCGCACCGAGGAAAGCGGAGAAGCTGCGGGCTCAATTGTAGACCTTTCAGGCTTGCAGAAGGTTTCAGGTATTAATATCCCCGTTCCGCCCTCCATGCGGAAATCTGCGCGGCGTGTTCACGGTAGTGGCCGAAGGTATCAAGGCGGAGCCGCTTGATAAAACGGGGGATGCCAAACGCACTTTCAGGGACTTTCTGCAGATAATCGACCAGTTTTTTGTGTGTGGCGGGTAGCTCCTCTTTTACCTGTTCCAGGGGCAGGTGTCTCTTGCTCTCCTGCTCTCTGGCGTTGAAGGCATCAATGCCCATGTAGCGTGGAAGCGGCTTGCCTTCCAGGATAACAGGCAGGGCTTTCATGGCTTCCTCTTCCCAGGTGGGAATATGGGCCATGACGTCGCGCACTGACCAATGGCCGACGGCACCCGGCTGAAGGAGTATATTTTCTGGCAAGCCCTCCCACGTCTGAAGGAGTGCCTGCCACTCCGTTTCCAGTTTATTCAGCGTTCGCTCTTTTTTCAACACCGATAAACCTGCCTAAAGGACGTTCATACTTTCTCTTAAACGGAATTAAGCGTCGTTAATCACCTGATTGGCAGTAGACTTGTGGGTAAGATAGGGTGAGAGAAGGATAATTAATATTCTATTCCTCCCCTAGACCTGTTACCAAAGCTCTAAAAATTATGGAACTATAATATAAGGTCAATGGACAATGCGACCAATACTTCTTGCGGAATCCTTTGAAGTGGTAAAATAAACGTTCCGCCCTAGAAACAGGATAGGGCTAACCTTATCCAAATCCAGCGTGTTCTCCGGAGAATAGACCTCCTTCAGCCAATGCACGGCCACAATATCTCCCACCAACCACCTGTGGCTACCATAGCCTCTATCGTCAATTAATTTGCACTCATAGGCGGCATAGGCATTTTTCAAGATTGGCACGGCTGTCTTTACTGACTTGTCTTTAGCGATATTAAACTTCTGAAACTTGTCTATTTCTCGGCCAGTGCTGCTGCCCACAGCAGAAACTAGCTTAACCTCTTCAAAGGGCATGAAATTGACTCCAAACTCCTTACTCTCGGTAATAAGCTCGTAGGTGAACTTCTCAGGCATGACAGCTATCCCACATATAGGCGGGTTATGAGAAATAAGGGTATGCAGGCCTATCGCCAGAGCATTATCCTTCCCCCTAGCATGGGCAGTAACTATCGTAGCTATTACCGGGCGATGTTGGAAGAATGCTCCGGGTTCTTCACCGGTTATCCTAATTGCCTTGGTCATTTTTGAGCTCCTTGACTCTTAATTTTAACTCTAGGCTAGAGGACATTCAGGCTCAGATACCGTTCCCCTCTATCGGGAAGGAGCGTGACGATAGTCTTGCCCTGTCCTGATTTACGCGCAATCTCCAGCGAAGCCAGAACATTGGCCCCGGAGGAAATGCCGACCATCAGACCTTCCTCCCGTATGAGCCTTCTCGTCATCGCCACCGCGTCTTTCTCGCTCACCGGAACGACCTCGTCTATGAGGTCGAATTTGACCAGCTCCGGGATGAATCCCGAACCAATACCCTGGATAATGTGGTTGTTGGGCTCGCCGCCGCTCATGACGGCTGATTCCGCCGGCTCCACGGCGATGATTTTGACCGCGGGGTTAGCCTGTTTCAGGGCCTCGGCCACGCCCATCAGACTGCCGCCGGTGCCGACACCGGCTACGAAAACATCGATATCTTTACCTACCGCCTGTAAAATCTGTTTGCCGGTGATTTCACGGTGGGCATTAGTATTATCCCGGTTCTCAAATTGCCGGGGGAGCCAGGCGCCTTTGTTTTCTTCGGCCAGCTGCTCCAGTTTTTCCGTCGCGCCTGGGAAACCCTCCGCGGCGGGAGTAAGGACAATCTCGGCGCCGAAGGACTGCATCAGCTGTATTCTTTCCTTGCTCATATGCTCCGGCATAACCGCCACGAAGTGGTATCCTTTTAAGGCGGCAATCATGGCGAAGGAAATGCCCGTATTACCGCTTGTTTCCTCGATTATCTTGCCGCCCGGTTTCAGCAGCCCCTTCTTCTCGGCGACGTCGGTCATATAAAAAGCCATGACATCTTTGATGCTGCCGCTTGGATTCAAGGCTTCCAGCTTGGCCAGAACGGTGGCTGTGGTATCGTTAACGTGCTTCAGTTGCACCATCGGTGTATTGCCAACAAGTTTCATCAAGCCGTTATTCATTACGCCTCCTTCAGGCAGAGTGGGCAATGCTAAATCGCAGCGGCCTATTCCGCCTCGATACTTTGCAGTATGTTGCGCGCTGCGCTCCGCAATATGGCGGTCGTGTCCAGGGAGAAGAACCGGGCACCCTGGTCTATAAACTCTTTAATCTGGTCGGGCCGGTTAGAGTTGACCGCTCCCACACCCACTACCTTGCCGGCGGCGCTGCCCTCGGCGATGATACGTTTTACGGCGTCCTGAATCTTCGGGTCGTCCAGTTTGCCGGGGATACCGGAAGAAACAGAAAGGTCGACCCGGCCAATCCAGAGCACGTCAAGCC
>JABMRL010000133.1 GCA_013202615.1 Dehalococcoidia bacterium | reverse complement strand
TTTGCCCTTGTTGAGGAAGAAGGTAAGCGTGAAATAAATATCATGAGCATCCAGGACTTCATTTCTATTCCCTTTGGGCAGTATGTCAAGAACTACCTGGAATTTGGAAAGGGGCTAGAGAAAGCGCCCCTGGTGTTTGGCGTTAATTACTTCCTGAGAGATATGAAAACGGGAGATTTCTTAAACGATCGCCGGGATAAGCACGTGTGGATAAAGTGGATAGAACTGCGCGGGAATGATGAGGCCGAAGCGATAAAGTCTCCTACCGGCTGGATTCCAAAATACGAGGACTTGAGTCAGCTCTTCCGCCAAGTACGGGGCAAAGAATACACAAAAGAGGATTACATCCAGCAATTTACTATTCGCGTTCCTGAAAACCTGGCCAAGATTGAGCGAGTGGAGAAATTCTACCGGGACAATGTTGTCGATACACCGGCGGAGCTTCTTGAGGTACTTAACGCGCAGCGAGAGCGCCTGCTTAAAGCCAGGGAGCGCTTTGCTGACTACATCTCACCCGAAGACTTGGAAGGATAGTGGACTTCATGGTCTACTAGCGCGTCATTCCTGTATCTGCGATTACGCTTACATGTGTTTCAGACAAGATCGGGAACAGCGGGAGAGATTGAATAAGGCAGGGAAGAAATACGGGGATTATATCCTGCCCGCTGGACTGAGATAATAAAAGCTGTCAGGTTGATTTTTACTCCTCCATACTCTCGATGATGATTTCTGCAGCGAGCCTGGCACCGATAGCCGCGGGCAGCGCACACTTGGCATACCCTTCGGCAGCTATGAAAGCCTGCATGTTTTCCTTGCTTGCCCGGGGGTCCATGAATCGACCAAAGACCACGTCTTCCTGTATCTCATCGCATTGTATTGAGCCAAGTGCCTCTTCAAAGCGTGGTAAAAACTTGCGGGTGGCATCTATAGCCACCCCTGTTTTTGAGTAGTCAGTCATATCGTCACTGCCAAAGTAGAGCCCGAGGACAATCAGCCCTCCGGATACGGCGCCGCAGATTCTGCCGGTGGCGCCAAATCCCGGGAAAGGGGAAAGCGCTTTTATCATGTCCGTGTTTCCCAGACCGAACTCCTCCATCACGGGAAGAGCTGCACCCTTGGCTCAGCTGTGACTGAGGAATTCACATTCTTCGGCTTTTCGCTGAACACGGTCCAGGATTTCCTCTTTGCCGGCGATTATTTCCTCTTTAAGCAGAGTCTTTCGGGGGATGCCCTCCGTATTGAGTTTGCCGAACCAGTCGTTGATTGCTCTGGTGTCCCAGGCTCTGTCGACCAGTTCCTGAATTTTTTCATTCAGCGCTGCGTGTTCAACCATATAATGCCTCCTTTAGAGTCAAATAGTGCAAGATTTCACGTAAATTCATGGCTAAGGGAGAGTGGAGCCACCCTCAATGAGCAGCGTCTGGCCGGTCATAAAATTTGAGGCTTCAGAGGCGAGAAAAACGGCCGCGCCCATATAGTCCGAAGTGTCACCCGTTCTGCCCATGGGGATGGACTGTATTGTCTCCTGGAGCTTATCCGGATTTTCCGCGTAGTATTTTTTATTTAAAGGAGTGATGGTAGGCCCGGGGCCAATGGCATTCACGTTAATATTGTATTTTGCCCATTCCACTGCCAGACAACGTGTCAGGTGGGAAACGGCGGCTTTGGAAGTGGCATAAACCGAGCGCTCCGCCATGGCTCTCAGGCTCGCGTCGGAGGAGATATTGATTATCTTGCCCTTTTTCTGCTTTATCATCTCTCTGCCCACAAGCTGACAGCAGAAAAATACGCCCCTGAGGTTGGTATTCATGATATGGTCCCAGTCCTCCCGGGTGAAATCTTCCGCAGGTTTCCTCACGATAACCCCGGCATTATTGACCAGGATATCGATTTTGCCATGATTTGTCATCACCCTGGAAACCATGGCTGCTATCGACGACTCGTCGCTGACATTGGTGGGAATGGAGGCGGCATTCAGGCCTTCTTTCTTAAAGGACTCGGCGGCTTTTACCCCCTCTTCCGCCCTGCGGTTGGCGATGATAACCGCTGCGCCGGCCTGGGCGAGGCCGCGTGAGATGGCAAGCCCGATTCCCTGGTTGCCGCCGGTGACTATGGCTACCTTTCCGGTAAGGTCAAATATCTCCATCTTCTGTACCTCCTCGATGCTATTACAATATATAAATTGGCGGTGTTCGTCAATATACCGCCTGGTATGATAAAATGTTACGTCGCTCCCGGTCATTACGAAGGCGATAAAATTTCGGTTCCTCACATCGTTGAATTAAAGCTATGCAGCCTGCGGAGTTTTCTGAAAATCAGCCATCATTAATTGAATACCGGAATGTCATCGTAAGCAAGAATGACCGCGTCGTGTTGAACGGCATAACGCTGGCCATCGATTCCGGGGAGCACGTTGCCGTCCTGGGGCCCAATGGCGCCGGCAAGTCGTTTCTCATCAGGACCATTACCCGTGAGTGCTATCCCCACGCTGGAGTTCCTGATTCTTACGTGCGTATTCTTGGCAGAGAGGACTGGAATGTCTTCGAGTTACGCAACCTGCTGGGGATTGTCACCGACGACCTGGCGGTGCTTTGCAACCGGAACTTCACCTGCCGGGAGATTATTTTATCCGGATTCTTCAGCAGCATCGGGATATGGCCGTATCACAAGGTGACGCGGGCGATGGAGCAGAAAGCGCGTGAGATAATAGCGCTGTTGGAAATATCGCATCTGGCGGAACGATATATGAACCAGATTTCAACGGGTGAGGCGCGGCGAGTACTTATTGGCCGGGCGCTGGTGCATGACCCTCAAGCGCTGGTTCTGGATGAGCCGACCACAAGCCTGGACTTTCACGCTGCCCACAGGCTTCGAGGTATGCTGAGCAAGATTGCGAGCGCCGGCACCGGCATTATTATGGTCACGCACAACACCGTGGATATAATACCCGAGATTGAACGCGTAATCCTTCTCAAGGATGGCAGGGTCTTCAAGGACGGCAAAAAGGAGAAGGTGCTGACATCGGAATCGCTTTCCCACCTATTCGGCACACCGCTGGAGGTGGTAAAGCGCGATGGATATTATCACCTCTGGTAGCCGGTTCATTTTAGCCTTTTAATTACAACGACAGCTTTTGTTAGCGAGAATGAAAAAGCTAGTGCGCCGATCCGGACTAAACGGTATCCGTTTGCATGACGCCCGACATACACACGCCTCTTTGATGTTAAAACAAGGCGTTCATCCCAAGATAGTACAGGAGAGGCTAGGGC
>JABMRL010000132.1 GCA_013202615.1 Dehalococcoidia bacterium | reverse complement strand
GTGGAGTTCATCGGCCCCCTGTTTTGCGGGTCCGAGCCGGTCAGGTCGACGGTCACATCTCCTTTTTTGATGATTACTTTAGCCTTGATACATACCGGCTCACCCGTTATACCGTCGTCATCAACATACGCATCGCCCTCAAACACACCGTCGGGAAACTTCTGTAACTCATGACGGACTCTGCGCTCGGTATATTCATGGAGTTGCCCTATCGCTGCATTTATCACATCCACTCCGAACTTATCCAGCAGCTCCACTATCCTTCTTATGCCAAGCTTATTTGATGCCACCTGAGCCCTGAGGTCACCTGCGGACTCCTTCTTGCCACGCACATTCGCGATGAACCATTTCAGCATATCCTTGTCGATTTCACCACGCTTCACAAACTTAACGCCCGGCACGATTAACCCTTCCTGGAAGATGTCCGTTGTCATGGCTATACTTCCCGGTGCTCTCCCGCCGATATCAACATGATGAGCGGCGTTGGCCACGTAGCCGAAGATTTTCCCCTGGTAATGGACGGGGGAAATAAGACAAACGTCATTCAGGTGGACCAGGCCGCGGTGCGCGTCGTTGACCAGTATCCCGTCGCCGGGCTCAAGATTCTCTATGCCATACTCTTCCAGTACTGCCGGCACAGAGAAGACCAGCGCGCCGAGGTGGGAAGGCTGGTCGGAAGCTTGGTCAACCATCTTTCCCTTGACATCAAAGAAGGTACATGAATGGTCGCGACGGGTTTTAATGTTTGTCGAGTAGGCTGACCTTGCCAGGGCGGCAGCCATCTCTTCTACAAAAGCGTGCATCAGGTTCCGGATAACTTCAAACCTGATGGGGTCAAGGGCTGGATGCTCACTTTTAGTTGACTCGGCTGCGTTCACAGGCGACCTCCTTGTCTATTATCTGCGTTGCCATAACTCGCTGTCCTTCATCGCGGCGTATGTAGTCTGATGCGCTTCAGCTTGCCAGATTTAAGTAGCTGGGATGAAGGCTGAATTCACTCGCGAAAATGAATCGAGGCAAGCGGTTTTACGGCATTTTAGCACAACTCGCCTGATTAAGTGAACTTTCCCTTAATTATTCAAGAAATATTAAGAGTATTCCCTGCTCAAAGACAGGCGTGTATTACCGGTTCTATCCTGTTAGGGAGAAGCCATAGCCTGAAGCCAGAGCTAGTACGCTGATGACAGCCAGATAGATGAGCAGAGTCCGGCCGCCGAACTCCTTTCTTAACACCAGGATAGTCCCCAGGCTGGTAACTGGCCCTGCTATCAACAGTACCATCCCGGCGCCGATGTTCATCCCCTGCGATATGAAAGCATGCACCAATGGCACACTGGCTGTGGAGCAAATATACATGACAAGACCAAAACCAAGGCTGAAGAGATAGCCTAGGCCGCTGCCAAAATAATCCCCGACAAATTTCCCAACCGGGGTAATCGTCACTACCAGTGCGGCCAGGGCCAATCCTAAGAGCAGCTCAGGGCCTATCTCCTTAACCATGTCCACAAAGGAGTATTTCAAGACGTGCTTCAGCCTGTGAGCAATATTTTTGGAATTGCCTCTCGAATATTCCTCGGGTCGACTTTCAAATGCCTGCTGGCAATGGGAGCAACAGAAATAGTAAATCTCCCCCTTATACTCTGTTTTAACCGCCTTCCCTATTTCTACGTTCATTCCGCAAATCGGGTCTGTGGCCAGTTGTTCATCCTGAGACGCAGAAGCTCCGGGTTGTACCTTTATCAGGTTCCCGACAAGCCCCATGACCAGGCCCATCACTATCACGGCAAAGAATATGAAGGCAGTGAACTTGATACCCAGCAGACCGTAACAGACCAGGAGGGCGGTTACGGAGGTGGCTGGTGTTGCTACTAGAAATGCTAAAACCGGCCCCAATCTGGCGCCTTTTTGATGAAGGCTTACCGCCACTGGTAGGGAGCCAAGACAGCAGACGGGAAGAGCTGTTCCGACAAGAGTGGAGTATAGGAGCGGTTTGATTCCTTTCCCCCCGAGGTGCCTCTCCACCCAGCCGGTAGGGATAAATTCGTGGATTAATCCACTCAGGAAGAAGCCCGCTGCCAGAAAAGGTAATAATTCAATTAGATAATCCTTAAATACAAGGAAGAATTGGAGTATCATGGCTCAGTTTCTCCATTATTTTCATGCAGGTTTAATTCTGTTACCTTGATTTATTACTTATATTTTATGGGCTTAACCTCCTATCGTCTATTTTATGCCAGTAAAAACCATTCGTATATGACTAATGTCATATTCAATGGCGAGGGAATAAGAGAGCAACTATTACCGGGCTGGTCTGAGAAATTGTCGGGTGAAGAAAGCTATCTTACCGGCTTTATGTTCTCTCTGGTCCAGTCCAGTATTCCATCCAGAGATGCACCGGGTAGAAATATCTCCCTGATACCAGCTTCCTTGAGCGCAGGGATATCCTCTTCAGGGATGATGCCACCCCCAATAACGGTGATATCGCCAGCCCCTTTTTCTTTCAGCTGCTGAACTACCTCGGAGAACAGGTGCAGATGAGCGCTGGCGCGGATTACTTTGCACTCCGAGCACCGATTATAATATACTTTAGTGCTGGAGACAGCCGGTAAATCTCCGTCTGCACACCGGCAACCCTTAGCAAAGTTTAAGTTGTAATGATAAAGAGGATATTGCGTGCCATTGACACGCTGAACGAACGGGCAGCATCTATATCCAATTGGCTTGTCGCCGTTCTGATTGTGGTCATCCTGTATGAAGTTGTCTCCCGATATGTGTTTAACTCGCCAACACAATGGGCGTTCGGTTCCCTCCGCATGTTGGGCAGTGCCATTGTAGTCCTGGGTTGGGCCTATGCTCAACTGCTTGACTCGCATATCAGAGTAGATTTCATCTATACCCGCCTCTCGCCGCGTAAACAGGCGCTGGTTAATATTACCGGCGCCACGTTATTCTTTTTCCCTTTATTTGGCGCTTTGATTGTGCTGGCGGGCGGAGCAATGTGGGGCGCCTTGCTCGGTGGTAAATTTGTAGACATAGGTTATAGTGGGGCAGTACCACTCCCCTTGCTGCATAAAACATTGATTCTGCTTGGATTGAGCCTTTTCTTCCTTCAATTCGGGGCCCGGTTCACCCGTGACGTATACCTTCTGGCCAGGGGCAAGGCGCTGTGATCGAGATAAGCCCCGAAATCATAGCGCTGGTATTCCTGGTGGCGGTACTTGCCGGTATCCTGAGCGGCTTTCACATCGCCCTGGTTTTAATCGGTGTAGCCACTATCATCGGCTATTTAGTTATTGGGCCACCAGTATTCTGGCTGATGTACAGTCGTATCTATCACATAATAATGAATCACAATATGCTGGCCATTCCGCTCTTCACTTTCATGGGAGTCCTGCTCGCGCATTCGACGCTTGCCGAGAATCTCTATGGTGCTTTGCACCTGTGGCTGGGAAGACTGAGGGGGGGATTGGCGCTGAGTACCCTGATACTGGGCACGATTATCGCGGCCGGCCTGGCGGTTGTCCAGGCTTCGGTGAGCATGCTGACCACTATTTCCCTGCGCTCAATGCTGGAGAGGGGTTACAGCAAGGAGCTGGCCTGTGGCGTAATTTGCGCTGGCGGAACCCTCGGCATTCTCATTCCCCCCAGTATTATGCTGGTCATCCTGGGCATGACGGCCGGCTTATCTGTAGGCAGGCTGTTCTTCGGCGCCTTCATTCCTGGCTTTATCCTCTCCGGTTTATATCTGACCTACGTTGTCGTTCGTTGCGGGCTTCAGCCGCAAATAGGCCCCCCGGCACCCTTTGAGGAAAGACAAATCTCCTTTGCCAGAAAGATAACCCTGCTTCTGGGCTGGGTATTTCCGCCTCTGATTATTATAATGTCAGTTCTGGGAACGATATTCTTTGGCGTCGCCACCGTTTACGAGGCAGCTGGCGTCGGGGCTACCGCCACGCTTCTGGTCACCATTGTCTGCCGAAAGTTTAGCCTGAAGCTGATGAAATATGCCATGCGAGAGACTTTGCGAGTTACCGGTTTTGTTATGCTCATAACGGCATGTGCCAATGCGGTCGTGGGCGTTTTTATATACATCGGTGGTAAAGAGGTTATTAGCGAACTGATTCTGACTATGCCTTTCGGACGGTGGGGTGCTTTTTTCGCCATCATGCTGGCGGCATTTATCCTGGGCATGTTTATCGACTGGATGAGCATCATTCTAATCATTGTCTCGATACTGGTACCCATTGCGCCCGAGCTGGGGTTTGACCCGGTGTGGTTTGCCCTGATGCTCTGCGTTAACCTTCAGATGTCATTTATGACCCCACCCCTCGCCCAGGCGATATTCGTCTGCCAGGGAAGCGCCGACCCGGACCTGGGAGTAACCAGCGGTGATATAATTCGTGGGGTAATTCCATTTGTCGTCCTGGTAATGGTAGCGCTTGGCTTGTTCGTCGCGTTTCCACAGCTGATGCTGTGGCTACCGAGCAAGATGATCGGGTAGCTTCTGGTATCTTAAACCTGCCAGATGGTCAGAGGATTAAATTCATTATCCACTGTCTGGCAAGGTTAAAGCAAAAATCGGCAAAATCAAGGCTTTTCTGATAAATAAAGTAAGCCTGAAAGCTGCCTTCGGTGAATATGGTAGCCAGCGATATGGCGATGATAGCCCAGGCAAACGCCTGGGATAACGTTAATCTTGATTTAAGAGACAGAAATTTCGTGATTCGGTTGCTTCTCAATTGTTACGGCTACTCCTCATCAGGCAACTTCTCCGCCACGGGTAACTCCTGAACCGGCAGTTTCAGCTCCTTCTTCAGAGCAACGGCATTGCGCGGAGCATATCCGCGCCAGTGATTGTTGAAGAAGACGAAAGCTAGCCTGGTCTGCTCAAGGGCAGGCCTTGTTCTGTTTGCCAGTTCCCTTATCTCTTCCGGAGAATACAGGTATTTATAGCGCGTCTCGCTGTCGCCGGTCCACCACTCTTCCTTATTACGCCCGTGAAAGCGAAAATAAGCTATATCAGCCGTCAACGGAACTTCGGCGGCGATGGAGGACGGGAATTTCGGTTCATCAATTTGCACCCAGGCAGCGTTGTATTCCCTGAGCAGTTCCGCGGTGTGCGGGTCGTCGCTCCAGCTGCGGTGGCGTAGCTCAACGGCGAGCCGGTACTGGCCGAATGTCCGGAGCACGGCGGAAAGTATCTGCTGGCCGTGCCGGTCATTCCTGAAGCTCGGTGGAAACTGGGCCAGGAGTGCGCCGAGCTTTCCCGATTTATAGAGCGGCTCCAGGCTCTGACGGAAGAGGTCGACATCATTCTGGGATATCACCGCCACCTCGCCGGTGGCAGCCTCGTACATCCGGGGGTGGGTGAACTTCTGCCATAACTTCACCGCGAAGAGAAAACCTCCCGGCGTCAGGCGCACCCAGTTGTCCACGTAGCCGGGATTCGGCGGGCGGTAAAATGAGCTGTTTATCTCGACCGTGTTGAAGAACTGGCTGTAATACTCAAGTTCATTTATCTTGCCGGCAGGGTAGAAGTAGCCGGTCCAGGTGCCTCTGCCTTTAGGGTAAGACCAGCCTGATGTGCCGATGTAAATAGCCCCTCTGTCAGTCATGATGGTAAGCAACTCTCTTTTTCGATTTATTTTCGGCCAGGGCGACAGGATATGACCAGAAGCATCGGTGCTTCTTCAGGCTTGCTTTCTACAGAGATGGGAGCGACCTTCCGCCGGGCGAATCCGGTGGCAAATCCGGGATAGGCGACTTTAAAGCGCCAGCCGGTATCGTTGAAAAGCGTGATAAGCTCCGGCAGGTTCCATATGTGGTGGTCAAGCTCGATTATATTTTCCAGTTTGAAAGACAGCTCCCCGGTTTGCTTCAGGAACATCCAGGTGTTGTGATTCCGCGATTTCTTGAGGTCAAGTTTCCTTTCCTCAAGGACAACCCAGTCATTGTATCGGGCAAATCCCTTTTCCAGGTAGTTCTGGAGAAGCCAGTCCTTGTTCACGATGTCCAGGGCGAAGAAGCCGCCGGGTTTCACCAGCTTGAGGCAGTCACGCAGTATGTTCTCATTGGTTTCGTCATCGTAAAAGCCGAAGGAAGTCCAGAGGCAAACAATGCCGTCAAATTGTGGTTCGTCGGCGAGGATTGAGGCAATCCGGCGCATGTCCGCCACCCTGAACTTGGCTTTGTCAGCCACTTTCTCTTCCCGGGCTTTTCTCCCCGCGATTTTAATATAGTGAGGCGAGATATCGGTGCCCAGAACCCTGATACCGCGCTTTGCCAGCGCGATGGAGTGGCGGCCAATGCCGCAGTTAAGGTCGAGGACTCGCTCCGGTTGAAATCCCTGTTCTTTCAGGTAGCTGATAAGGGAGGCTGTTTCCCTTGGAGCTTGCTTGAGGCGCTCTTCGAAGTGGCCGATAAACAGCTCCGGGTTTTTCTTAAAAAGCTCTTCCGTCCAGTGTGTCATGTAAATTCGCCGGAGTTAATTAAAGAGCTTATTTCACCGCAGCTAATTCCGGCTGATATCGTATCTATAGATGTTTCCATTTGGAGAGCATCAGGTTTTGTTCGTTGAGAAAAAACTTACCCTCTTCGGTGATATCAACCACTTCGGCCCTGATAAGGAACTGAAGGCCCTGCTGGCTGTAATCGCGCCGGGTGAACATCCTGCGGAATATGGACTTTGGTTTCAGCTCCAGCTCGTCGATGGGCAGGGCATTCTTTTCCCCGATAGCATTCTTCTGCCGGAATGCCTTGATTACTTTCGGGATAGAACGCATTGTCATCCAGTAGGGTATGAAGAGGACCGTCAGGATAAACAGTATGACTATCAGTATTATGAACAGAATACCTTGCATATCCATAAGTAAATCACTCCAATCTATTGCCTTTTATCAATGATGTGCACTCAATATGTTGCCGCAATACAATTATCTTCTATTTTACTATATCCGCTGTATCATTGTTTTTCTATTTGCGCCAGTTGCCCAGCAGCGGGATAAGGAAGGCGATGCAGCCGGCAAAAAAGACGATGCTGCCGGTGAGCCCCAGCATATTATTGTCCGTAAGGCTCTGTGCGATGAAGAAGACGGCACAGACAAGGAACAGCAGCCAGCCGACAAGATGATAACGCTTCTCCGTATTATTGATTGCAGCAACCTCCCATCTGGCAAATGCTGCGTGTACGGACTTATTATAGCATAATTTGTGCTTGGTATGGTTGCTGCTTTTCTGTTATCTTAAAGAACCAGTCCGAAACGGTCGGGGCGAGGCAAGCTCGGGTCGCCCGCAGGGTGGTCGAGTCAGGTTGCGGCAGGTCACGTGGCAGTTTGCTGTGCATTCATCGATGGCCTGGAATCGACCGTCTGCCTGTTTCCGGGTGAAAGGCAGCACAAAGCGCTCACAGTGTACCAGCCCGGGGGAATCGGATTCGGCGGCGCTGAGTTCCTGGCAGGTGGCGTAGGTCATTCCGTTTTGCTCTGTCAGCCTTCTGAGCTGCTGGTGCACTGCCAGGCGAATATCTTTTCGCAGCAGATACCCCTGGCTGGTGCCGCCGCGCTCATAGCGGTATTCCTTTTCAAATCTTGCGGCGGCTTCCGGTGATTGACTGTGAATCACGCTCCAAATCCGTTGCCACAGGCTGGTGCCGTCCGGGCCGACGGACTTCCGCGGCAACCGGCCGGTGCTGCTGACGATGTGCTTTGCTCCGGTCTCAGCGAAGTCTTTAATCAGCGCCTCGATTTTCTCCAGCAGGGCGTTGCCGTACAGCGCCTGGAAGAGGTGAATGAAGACGGGGTCGAAGCGTATCAGGCTATCGATGCCCAGGGCGGAAAGCCGGTGCACCGTCGCTAATCTCTGTTCCAGTGAAGGCGCTGCCGGAGAAAGCAGGCGCAAAATATCGGCGGTGCCCTCTATGGTGACGGCGATGAATTTTGGGCGGTAGCTGATGAAACCAGGCAGGTCCAGGAGGAAGCCAGGGTCACCTTTGGTGGTGATGGCAAAGGAGACGCCGTAGCCCATCAGCAATTTAACCAGTCGCTTCACTTCTGTCCTTAGCTCCGGGATGGGCTGGCAGGGGTCGGAAACGTTGGAGATGGAGATGGGCGGGCAGATGTTTATCCGCTTCAGGTCTCTTTCCACCAGTTCCGGCAGGTTGCGGTAAATTAACGTTTCGGCAGAGTAGTTCGAATAGATTGCCTCGCGGGCATAGCAGTAAAGGCAGCGGTGGATACAGTGGGCTGGGCCGGGTGGAGTAACGTTGATTATCCAGAAGTGCGGGCACTTGCGGGCGGGCGTGCGGTACGGGTAGTCGTGCAGTGTGGACCCCTTTTTATCAATGAGCTTTATCCCGGCCATCATTATAGATTATACATCCAAAAATCGGTGGGCTGCCGGGGATACTGGCGGTCACTGTTTAGTCTCTTCTGCATGGCGGGAGGAGCTGCCGGTATCAAGGGACAGAAATCTTAATCGACTATTATTTTCCCTTTTGGCGTCGCAACGACTTCGCCGACGATGGCGGCTTTATCAATACCTTCCCGGTGCATTTTTTCCAGCAGGGGCTCGGCTTTTTCGGGGGCAACGGATATAAACAGCCCTCCGGATGTCTGGGGGTCAAAGAGGATATCGGCCAGATATTCCGGCACGGTCTTCTCAATGGCGACCATCCCGGAGCGGAAATCGCGGTTGCGGTGCAGCCCGCCGGGAATCATGCCCAATTCGGCGTACTCTCTGGCTTCAGGGAAAAAAGGCACTGCTGCCGAATGGATGACCATGCCAACCTCGCTTCCTTCTATCATCTCGCTGGCGTGACCGAGAAGGCCAAAACCGGTTACGTCTGTGCCGGCGTGAATGCCTGCCTCCTGCATGAGTTCGGCGGCCTTCTGGTTGAGCGTGGTCATGCTTTTCACGATGCTGGCTTCCGCACTGGCAGACGCCACGCCGCCTTTTACGGCGGTGCTGATAATGCCTGTGCCCAGCGGTTTGGTGAGAATCAACCTGTCGCCGACCTTGGCGCCAGTATTGAGGACCACTTTTTGGGGGTGAACGAGCCCGCTGACGGAAAGGCCGTACTTCAACTCGTCATCCTCCACGGTGTGCCCGCCCACCACAATGGTGCCCGCCTCGTGCACTTTGTCCAGACCACCGCGCAGTATATCTTGTAGCACCGAGATGTCCATGGTCTTTATGGGGAAACAGACGATGTTCATCGCGGTGAGCGGTCGGCCGCCCATGGCATAGACATCGCTCAGCGCATTGGCCGCCGCCACCTGCCCGAACGAATACGGGTCATCCACAATAGGCGTGAAAAAGTCCAGCGTCTGGATGACCGCCAGGTCGTCGGTAAGTTTATAGACGCCAGCGTCTTCAGCTCTCTCCATGCCTGCTATCAGGTTGGGATGAGAGATAAAAGAAAGGCCGGCTAATGCTTTCTTCAGGTCTCCCGGACCTATTTTGCAAGCTCAGCCCGCCCCGTGAACGGTCTCGGTGAGGCGTGGTCTCATCTCATCGCCCATCCATTTGCCTCCATAATCGTTACAGTCAAGTAATATTATAGACGCTAACCAGCCTCACCACAACCGGCCTGATGATATTATTTATTCCTACTTATAATACGCCCCCTGCCGACGGCCGTCAGTGACTTTTATCTCACCCTTGAGGCGCTTTCTTCAGCCGAGCCTTTTTTCAACGATTTCCCAGTTTATGTTCTGGAAAAAGACGGCGATGTAGTCCGCCCGCTTCAACCCGTAATCGGTCATGAAGGCGTGCTCAAAAACATCCATTACCAGGATGGGCTTGCCGCCGGCAAGGTGACCCGCCTCGTGCTCGTTTATCCACTGGTTGAAAAGCTGGCCGGTGACGTTGTCCTGGTAAAGAATCACCCAGCCGATACCGCGCATGGCGCCGGTGGCCCTGAAATCCTGCTCCCAGGCTTCATAACTGCCAAACGCCTCTGCCAGTTTCCTGGTCACCGGTTCCGGCCTGGTTGTCGGGCAGATAAGGTTTTCGAAGTAGTACTCGTGCAGTCGCATGCCGTTGAACTCAAAGCCAAAACGCCGCTTCAGTTCGGCGTATTCCGGGTTGGTGGCATCCTTCGCCTTGCCGTTTAGCAGTTCCACCAGCTTGTTGGTGTTATTGACATAGCCCTGGTACAGGGTGAAATGGTTTTTCAGCAGCGTTTCACTGAAACCATCGATGCCAATAAGGTAGCTGTAATCCTTTGCCTGATAGGCCATTTTGCTTTCCTCCTTTTCCCTTCTGGTTCAGTGTCTGTTTAACGACCGAAGCCAGCTATTTCATTAATTATAAGCGGCTGGAATGTGGACTTCTGCGACTTAAATCACACTACCTGTATTCATTACGGCAATATAATATGCCTGTACCGGGTAAGTGTCAACAGGTCGTTATACTTGACTGGAGGGGGGTCTGGAACTATAATATCACTCACCATTGGATTTGTCGCTTCGGACGAGGTAAAAATGGGGCTTGAAGATTACCGGCAGAAGCGTAAATTTGGCAGGACGCCTGAGCCCGCAGGTGAAGCGGGCAGTGGTGAGGGGAATCGCTTCGTGGTGCAGAGACACCAGGCGAGCCATCTGCACTATGACTTCCGACTGGAGATGGAAGGCGTGCTGAGAAGCTGGGCGGTGCCCAAGGGCGTGCCGGACATGCCTGGGGTGAGGCGACTGGCCGTGCAGACGGAAGACCACCCCGTTGACTATATCGACTTCGCCGGGACTATCCCGGAAGGAGAGTATGGGGCAGGAACGGTAGAAATCTGGGATAAAGGCACGTTCCGGCTGGATAAGGAAACAGCTGCTCAACTGGAATTCAGCCTGGAAGGGGAAAGACTATCCGGGGCGTACGTGCTAATCCACACCGACGGAAAGAACTGGCTCCTCTTAAAACGGAAAGAGAAGCCGCAATAATATAAGGAAGGTGAAG
>JABMRL010000019.1 GCA_013202615.1 Dehalococcoidia bacterium | reverse complement strand
TCGGGCTAATCGAAAGCAAGAAGTCCGAAAAACCCAAAGCGATGACGTAAATTGCCAGTTCGGGGAAACTGAGAAATACGGCGATGATTAACTTGTCATAATGCTGTCTTATGGAAGTTGGGATCGTGGTGACGGTTAAATGCCTGCCAAAAGAAAGTGCTTTCAAGTCGACACTTCTGTTTGCCATATTTCTATAAGCCAGCCTGAAGAAATAACCTCTAAGCACGGAAAACGAGAATAAATATGCTGAGAGTATCAGCAGGAGATTCCTGGAAAAGTAAATGGCGATGACCGTTATCAATACAGAAGCGACCTGGGTGATAACCTGGTATTTGGCTACTTTATCAAACTGTTTTTTGCCGGAGAAAAACGCGGCGTAAGTGAGAAAATTTAGATAGAAGGGGAAAAAAAGGGAGGCTAGTATCAGACTCTTTCCCATCAATGCAGAGTCCGAAAGAAGATAATAAACACCTGTTCCCAGTATGGCAACGCTTCCCAGGGTACTCCATTTGAATTTCTGCTTTGTTCCCTGGACCAGCACTCCATCGTGGCCAGTGGCAACCGATTGATTGACGGCCGGGTTTATCCCGGGCAAGGTGAGTATGGCAAAGACGCCCACAATGGACAGGATGAAATTCCACTGCCCGTATATCTCCTGGGTGACCAACCTGGCGAAAGCAACGGAAAGCAGAAGCCGCGATAAATCCGTACCACCGCGGGCTAGGATTAGATAGAGGGAGTTTTTCAGGTAATAGCGGATGTCTAGCTGGAGGTATCTCCCGATACGACTCAATAATCTACTGGCCATTTTTTACAGTGAGGTTTGAACGTCTCAGATAACCACCATTTTACATTACCCTCACCTTATCAACAACCTGTAAGCCACTTTGATTGTGGTAGCAAAAACAACAATGTATAATGTAGCTGTTTTCCAGGGCAGTTAGTTTAATGATAGCAGAGGGGTAGAAGCCTTGTTTAATTCAAAGGGACTTATTGGTCGGTTCATATATTCAACTAAGAATGAGGGTTTTCTCCGAACCATAAAAATATCGGCCGGATATATCCTGATACAATTCAATTATTATTTCTCTTTAATGATAGTCTGCCTGCGTAATATACACCCATTACACCTTGAGTCAGTTAGCGATTCTCTTGGGATGGTACGGCTTATCTACAGGGTCAGGAACTACACTGGTTTGAGTGTACCACGTTTAGTGGCACTATATAAGCTAAGTCGAGAAATTGACCGTCAACCTATTCCCGGCAACATCGTCGAGTGCGGGGTTCGTAATGGCGGGTCATCTGCGGTAATGGCCTCTGTTTTTAGAAAGTCTTCTCTGTGCAGAGATATGTGGCTTTTCGACTCATTTGAGGGACTGCCGGAACCCACCGCGGAGGATGGCTATAAAGCTCAAACGGAATATCACGAAGGAAAATGCCTCGGTTCCGTGGACGCAGTTAAGGAAATCCTTAACCAGCTGAGTATTCCTGAAAATCGCGTTCATATTATAGAGGGGTGGTTTGAGGAGACTTTTCCTTCCGTGAAAACAAACAAAGTCGCTCTTCTGCACATTGATGCCGACTGGTACGAAAGTGTTAAGTTGTGTCTGGAGAAGTTTTACGATAGCGTATGTCCGGGAGGATTTATTGCTCTTGATGACTATGGTCACTGGGAAGGTTGCCGAAGAGCAACCGATGAATTTCTTAAAAAACGCTCTTTAGATATAAAGCTGGTTAGAGTCGACGATACCGGTCACTACTTTCAAAAACCGCAAAAATCATAGGGGTTTACATCTCAAACATTTGAAGATATGGATATCGAGCTGGACAAATTAAAACTGTCAGGAAGCCTGTTAAAGACGATTCTCATTGAAACTCTGCGGGGGAAATCGCTCAGCCGAATCCTGAGAGATTATACTCTTTCTCAAGCGGAACTGTCAGGTAAAGTTCTGGACCTGGGTTCAGGTTCGGATTCCCCGAGCTATAAAAAATACCTGCGATGTAAAGAGCCATTCAGCATAGTGTATTCCGATTACTATGAAGAAGGGCCAAATCTGGTGAAAATAGACCTGGAGAAGCCATTTGAGATAGAAAACGACAGCTATGACTTCGTAACGTGCCTGAGTGCCCTTGAGCATATCTACAATTTTAAAAATGTTATCAGGGAATCATATAAAATACTGAAGAAAGAAGGCGAATTTATTGGCAGCACACCATTCGTGCACATCTTTCACCCCAGCCCTTACGATTATTTCCGATATTCGCACCAGGCTTTGACCAGAATGTTTG
>JABMRL010000131.1 GCA_013202615.1 Dehalococcoidia bacterium | reverse complement strand
GTGATGAACCAGTTCCAGAAAATAGATATCCTTGTCAATAACGCCGCCGTGATGATACGCAAACCGCTGGAGGAATTTGAGGAGAACGAATGGGATACCATAATCAATACCAACCTCAGAGGCCTCTTCCTCTGCAGCCAGCTCGTTGGCAGAGAGATGATTAAAAAGAAAAAGGGCAGAATCATCAACATCTCTTCCATTCTGTCGCAGATAGTACAGCCAGGGCGGGGGGTTTATGCTACAGGCAAAGCCGGCGTCTCCCACCTGACCCGCGCCCTCGCCCTTGAGTGGAGCAAATATAATATCAACGTCAATGCCATCGGCCCGGGACTGACCATGACGCCAATTAACCAGAAATACTTTGAAGATAATCCGGATGAATTGAAAAAAATCGTTGCTAATATACCGTTAGGCCGGGAGGCTTATCCAAAAGACTATGCCGGCACCGCCGTGTTTCTGGCATCAGACGCATCCAGCTACATCACCGGCCAGACACTGCTGGTTGACGGCGGTATGACTTTCGTCTAGAGATATGTGATTTCAGAGCTCCAATAATAAAAAAGGGAGAGTGGATAAACAAACACTCCCCCTTTACTTTAACAAACAGCGGCTAGTCAAGCACTTCAGGGTTTATGGGGAATTTCGGCCTTTCGCCGCGGAACACCCTGAGAATTTCCTCCGCGCATGTCGTCGCCATCCGCCGCATCGCCTCCGTGGTGCCGCCGGCAATGTGCGGCGTACCGATGAAGTTGTCCAGGCTGAACAGCGGATGGTCTGTAGCTGGCGGCTCTTCGAGGAAAACGTCCATCGCCGCCCCGGCGATTGTGCCTTCGACCAGAGAGTCGTAAAGAGCCTTCTCATCAACGATGCCGCCTCGCGAACTGTTTATCAGAAAAGCATCGGGCTTCATCAGATTCAATTCCCTGGTGCCAATGAGGTTGGCCGTCTCTTTGGTCAGCGGAACGCAGATGACAACGTAATCGGCGCCCGGCAGCATATCATCCAGTTTCTCGATTTTGGTAACGCCCATCTGGGCGGCTTTTTCCTTCGAAACATACGGGTCGTACGCGATAACGCTCATATTGAACGCCGCCCGGCACTGTCCGGCAAGCGTGGCGCCGATATGTCCCACGCCGATGAGGCCCAGTGTCTTATCCTTCAGCTCCACCCCGACCAGGTCTTTCCGCGGCTTCGGCTTGCCAATACGAATACCCCGGTCAGACTCCACTATCTTCTTGTTAATAGCGAGCATCAGACCCAGGTCATGTTCAGCAACTGATTCGGCGTTATCCAGCGGCGTATTGATAACCACCACTTTTTTCTGCGTGGCCGCTTCAATATCGATGTTGTCGTAGCCGACGCCGTGCTTGGCAATAATCATAAGGTTCTTTGCCTGCTCCAGCATTTCCCGGTCTATCTCCCCCAACCGGACAATGATGGCGTGGGCCTCGTCAGTGAACTCCCGCAAAGGCTTCCCGGGCTGCTCCGGCAAAGAAATAACTTCGGCCGCCTGCTTCAAAATCTCCGGCCCGGCAGGGTGTATGGTCTCGGGCACAATAACTTTCTTGCTGGCCATTGTCTCTCCCGTTAATATGTTTCAGCTATGATTTGCGGACGAATTTCCGCAGCACATTTGAGCCCCGGTCAATATGTCTGGCATTGGATGTCCAGGAGACGTCACCGGTGTAGACATCTCCGCGGGAGTCAAGCGCAATAGTATGAGGCGCGACAAAAAGCGCGTTGTCCAGATTTGCCCCTTCCTGCGTGCTCCAGCGCGCCAGCACTTCGCCGTCAGGGTTGAAAATGCTTACCCGCAGAGACAACTCGGAGACGTATACGACACCATCGTCGTCGATGTGAACATCGGTGGGGCGAAAAACGTTCTCCCACTGGTCCAGGAATTTCCCGTTGCTATCAAAAATCTGGATGCGGCTGTTTTCACGGTCGGGAATCCACACCCGCTCCTGCTTGTCCACGAATATATCATGCGGCAGCCGGAACTCGCTCGGGCCATAGCCCGGCCCACCCCACGATAGCAGCAGTTTGCCGTCCGAGGTGAACTTGTGCACCCGGGCGTTGCCGTAACCGTCAGCGACGTAAATGTTGCCCGATTCAGCCACCGCTACCCCGGTGGGTCGATTGAACGGCGGGCCGCCTCTGACTATAGTATTCAGGCTCCAGAAGAAATCGAACCATTTCTGCACGTAGCCGGTATCCGATGGCTGGTCCTCGTTGCCCAGCGTCATGAGCACTTTCCCTTCCGGGCTGAATTTGCGCACGGTATGGTTCTCGTCATCGGTGCAGTAGATGGAACCGTCCGGACCAACACCGCTGCCGTGAGCGCGCTTGAACAAACCCTGTCCCCACGAAGTCAGAAAGTTGCCTTCGCGGTCGAAGACCATTACCGGATGTTCGGTGCTCCTGTTCAGCACAAAAACGCGGTCCTGTGCATCGATGGAGATGCCGCCGATGTCCAGAAATGATGCGCCTTTGGGCAGCTTTGCCCAGCTGTCTACCAGTTCATAGGTATATTTCCCCGAACCGTATGGCATGTTTTGATACCTCCTTCTTATTACGCTGTGAGCCGCTCGGCCATGTGATGATTCATGGCCTGAATAATCTTAAATACTTTACGGCATAAGCTCCTTTCCCGTCAAACTATGGAAACCGTGATAGTTTGACCGGTAACCGCCTATGCAGTAAACTTGTGCCACAGGTTCACGATAGAAATTCGTGGTATTAAGGAGGAGTTATGTTCGACCTTATAATACGGGGAGGCCGGGTAATCGACGGGGCTGGCAATCCCGGTTATCTTGCTGATGTTGGCCTTCAGGGTGAGCGGATAGCGGCCATTGGCAGTATCGAGTCTTCTCAAGCAAGCCGGGTAATTGATGCTACCGGACTCGTGGTCTGCCCGGGATTCATCGACGTGCACACCCATTCCGACGTTATGATACTGGCCAACCCGAGGCATGAGGTAAAAGTGATGCAGGGTGTCACCACCGACCTGATCGGGCTGGATGGCCTGTCCTATGCCCCCCTATCCCCCAATAACCTGCGGATGATGCGGAGCTACCTCGCCGGGCTGAACGGCAACCCCAACATCGCCTGGGCCTGGAACACGGTCGCCGAGTTCCTTGCCGATTTCAATCAGAAGGTAGCCATTAACGTGGCTTACCTCGTGCCCCACAACGCCCTGCGCCTGGAAACCATGGGCTTTGCCGACCGCACCGCCAGCGCCGGGGAAATGG
>JABMRL010000130.1 GCA_013202615.1 Dehalococcoidia bacterium | reverse complement strand
TTGGCTATCCTGGGTTATTTGGCAATGAAGAGCAGCTCATCCTCAACTAGCGGTTTCTGCGCTTCGACGTTGGCATAGCGGGCAAGCTCCAGAATCTCGGCGGCTTCCTCCCGGCTGTTGAAGTGAACCTCTATTTTGCCCATTATGTGACTGAAGCCGGAAATACCACTGTACTGTCCGGCGATAATTTCCCGCCCCGTTTCCACAGTTACCGGGTCGCCGCGCCCCAGCTCCTCAAAGCCGTAGAGTTCGTAGTTCTCCGGGTCTTTCAGCACGCCGTCGGCGTGAATGCCGGAGGCGTGGGCAAAGGCGTTCGCCCCGACTCCGGGCTGGTTCATCGGAATATCAACGTCAAAGGCGTAGCTGGCGAACTTGGCTATCTTGAACGATTTGGAGAGGTCAATCGGCTGTCCCATCTGGTACTTATCGGTGAATTGCTTTGACTTGGTTATCGCCAGAATTACCGCTACCAGGTCAGCGTTGCCGGCCCTTTCTCCAATGCCGTTCACAGTGGTATTGATGTACGCATCCTGGCCGCCGTCAATAGCGCCTTTTGCCCCGGCCAGAGAATTGGCCACCGCCATCCCCAGGTCCCCATGGCAGTGAATTTCAATGGGCATGTCGGTGTTTTCCGCCAGGGTTTTGGTGGTATCGTAAATGGTAAACGGGTTGTCGTAGCCAAGGGTGTCGCAGTACCTGAGGCGGTCAGCACCGTGTTCTCTGGCCGCCAGGCCGAACCTGGTGAGGAATTTGATGTCGGTTCTCGATGCGTCTTCGGCATTCACCCCCACCGTCTCGGCCCCCGATGCTTTGGCTGCGTCTAAGGCGTCGGTCATATCATGAATGATGTCTTCGTGCTGCTTCCTGCCCTGGAATTTTCCGTTTATCATCTGGGCTGATGTGGAGATGGAAAGGTTCAGGTGTTTGATATCCGGCACCAGTCTGAATGATGTCTCAATGTCGCTGGCGATGGCCCTGACCCAGCCTTCCAGTCGAATTGGCTGCAGGACTCCCATCTCTGCCAGCTCCAGATTCGCCTGGAGGTACAGGGTCTCGTGCCTGGTGGTGGGGAAGCCGAATTCCGATTGAAAAACGCCCATCTCATTCAGGTAAAGGTTCATCAGCGTTTTCTCCAGCTTGGACAGGCCAAGCTTGGCGGTCTGCACCCCATCGCGGTTGGTTACGTCAATAAAATAAATCTTCGGCATCTGGTTATTCACCTGTGGGAAACGTTGGTGGCTGGTTTTCCGGTCGGTTCAGGATTGAATATCCGATTATAGCACGGATTGCCCGATACAGGCAAGCGTGTCAGTAGAGGGTGCTGATGGTGAGTTTGACACCCGTAAAGTGGAATGCTACATTAAAAACGGGAGTAATTGCGGAATCAGGCCGGGTCCAGCCCTGACTTGTTCATTTCGCCTGACCGGGTACATCCATGAATGTAGGTATGTGCAAGATAAACCTCCGCCTGCCGGAAAATATGTCCCTTAAAGGCAAACGGCAGGTGCTGAAATCGATAACCGGTCGTGTCCGAAACAAATTCAATGTTTCCGTGGCGGAAGTGGGCAACCACGACCGCTGGCAGCTGGCGACCATCGGTATCTGCTGCGTCAGCAATGAAAATCGACACGCCAACGAAATGCTGTCCAGGGTCGTTGATTTCGTGACTAACAGTCGGTTTGAGGTCGAAATTCTCGATTACGAAATCGAGATACTGCCTGTCTAGTAAAGGGGGTCGCGTTGGATACCCTGGCCTTCCTGCATCATCTTCAGTCCCAGCCCACCTTTGCCGGCCAGATAGCCCATGTGGAGCATATCCACGCCCGCCGCGCGGAGCATGCCGACCTCGAACGGCCGTTAACTCCGGAACTTCTGAATCGACTGCAGTCCCAGGGGTTATTTCCTCTCTATGCGCACCAGGCGGAAGCGGTCAACAGGATAAGGGCCGGGCGGAACGTCATGGTGGCCACTTCCAGCGCCAGCGGCAAGACCCTTTGTTACAACATCGTGGTGGCCGAGGCGCTCCTGGCAGACCAGGTAAGCCGTGCCATCTATCTCTTTCCGACGAAGGCGCTGGCGCAGGACCAGCTGCGCGCTTTACATAAGTTATTCACCCCCGACCTTTTCCATGTGGAAGAACTGGACACGTTTGATGGCGATACGCCAAAAGGGGAACGGGCTGAAATCAGAAAACGCGCCCGGGTAATCCTGAGCAATCCCGATATGCTTCATCTGGGTATTTTGCCCAATCATCAGTACTGGTCGAGGCTGCTGCGCCATCTAAAATACGTGGTGGTGGATGAAGCTCATACCTATCGCGGTGTCTTCGGTTCACACGTGGCCGGGGTGCTGCGCCGGCTGCGCCGTCTGTGCCGACTCTACGGCTCTGAGCCACAGTTCATCTGCTGCTCGGCGACCATTGCCAACCCCGGTGAACATGCTGAGCAGCTGGTCGGGCTGCCTTTCGAGGTGGTTGACCGTGACGGCTCGCCCAACGGCGGCAAAGATTTTGTTTTCTGGAACCCGCCGCTGATTGATGAGGCGAAGAGCGTGCGCCGAAGCGCCAACAGTGAGGCCACTCATCTGTTCACCGAACTGGTAAGCCAGAACATCCGCACGCTGACCTTTGCCCGCACCCGCCGCCTTACCGAATTGATTTACATCTACTCCAAGGAAAGACTGGCCGAGATAAGTATCGGCCAGCCGCCGCAGATAATGCCGTACCGCGCTGGCTATCTTCCGGAAGAACGCCGCAAAATTGAGCGGGAGCTATTCAGCGGACAGCTCGCTGGCGCGGTGGCGACGAATGCACTGGAGCTGGGGATAGATATCGGTGACCTTGACGCAACGGTGCTGGCGGGCTACCCGGGCACCATCGCCAGCACCTGGCAGCAGGCAGGCCGCAGTGGGCGGAGTCAGGAACAGTCGATGAGCTTCCTGGTGGCGGTGAACAATCCGCTGGACCAGTATTTTATGCGGCACCCGGATTCGTTCTTCGGGAAAAATTTCGAAAATGCGCTGGTTAATCCAGGCAACCCCTATATTCTACGCGCTCACCTGCTGTGCGCCGCCTGGGAATGCCCGCTCGATAGCGGTGATGAGCAGATATTCGGCTCTGCCTTTACCCAGGAAAGGGATATGCTGGCGGAGCAGGGCGTCCTGCGGGAGCGCAACCGGAGGTGGTACCTGTCCCCGGCGATTGCTTATCCGGCGCAGGCGGTCAATATTCGTTCCACATCAGGAAAAAGTTTTGACGTGGTGGATATGTCAACGGACTCACTGCTGGAGACGGTAGAGGCCAGCGTGGCTTTCTTTCAGGTGCACCCGGGTGCCATCTATCTCCATCAGGGAGAGTCTTACCTGGTCAAAGAGCTGGACCTGAATAATCGCACCGCCTATGCCGTGCCGGCGGATGTCAATTACTACACGCAGACAAAGGAAATCGAAGATTTACATATCGTGAAGGTGCTGGGTAATAAAAAGGTTGGGAAAGTGAACCTGTACCTGGGGGAGGTCGAGGTTACCAACCATGTGGTGGGCTTCAAAAAGAAAGCGCAGTATACCGAAGAGGTAATCGGTGAGGAGCCGCTTGACCTGCCGCCGCAGACCTTCGCCACTATCGGACTGTGGTTTGACCTGCCGGATGGGATTGAATCTCGTCTTGAAGAGGCGGGGCTCGATTTTGCCGGCGGGCTGCATGCTGTGGAGCACGCGGCCATCGGTATCCTGCCGCTGTTTGCCATGTGCGACCGCAATGATATTGGCGGCGTGTCCACGCCGCTGCATCCGGACACCGGGCGGCCCCAGATATTCATCTATGATGCCTATCCCGGCGGCATCGGCATCACCGAGAAAGGTTTTGACATCATCGCCGAATTATGGCAAGCTACATTAAGGACGATTAACGAGTGTCCGTGTCAGGACGGCTGCCCGAGTTGTATCCAATCACCCAAGTGTGGCAACAACAACCAACCTCTTGATAAAAAGGCAGCGCAAGTTTTACTGGAAGAATTGCTCGCTTAACGGATTTTCTTGGTCTTAAATTCTCGGGAAGAGGTGAGATAGATAGCCAGCTTTGTGTCGCAGGCGCTGAAGCGCAGCCGGGAGACCTGGTTCTCCCGGGCCATGCACCTCTTTGACCGCACCACGGTTGACGATGAGGTGTGGGATGAGCTTGAGGAACTGCTCGTTGGCGCGGATGTAGGTGTTAATACCGCGGGAAAGCTAATCGGGGTGGTAAGGGAAAAGGCGGATAAAGAGAAGTTGAACCAGGGCACACTGGTACGGGACGCCTTGAAAGCAGAAATGGCCGGTATTTTGAAAATTGCGGCTCAAGGAGAGCCGGCTGTTCCGGCGTCGCCAAATGTTTCTCTCTTTGTCGGTGTCAACGGCGGTGGTAAAACAACGTCTGTAGCCAAATACGCCCGTCGATTGCAGAAAGAGGGCAAGAGTGTGCTGCTGGTGGCGGCGGATACCTTCCGGGCGGCAGCCATTGACCAGTTGAGAAAGTGGGGCGAGCGGGTTGAGGTGGATGTCATCGCCCACCAGCCGGGGGCCGACCCCGGAGCGGTGGTCTATGATGCCCTGCAGGCGGCGGGCAGCCGTCAGGTCGATGAAGTTGTCATTGACACTGCGGGCCGCCTTCACACCAAGTATAACCTGATGGAGGAGCTGAAAAAGATAAAACGGGTCGCTGCCAAAACAGACGAGACGGCCCCGCACGAGGTAATTCTGGTCATCGACGCCACCACCGGACAGAACGGTTTAACTCAGGCCAGGTATTTCACCGATGCGCTGGGAGTCACCGGTATTTTTCTGGCCAAACTGGACGGCACCGCCAAAGGTGGCATCGTGCTTGCCATCTGTGATGAACTGCAGATACCGATTAAATACATCGGCACTGGAGAGAAGCTGGAGGATATGGCCGAATTTGAGGCCGAAGCCTTTGTGGAAGCGCTCTGTGCATAAATAAGGAATTGACTGATGATAACTATAAGCATTGACCCGGTTGCTTTCGCCATCGGAGCGATTGAAATCAGGTGGTACGGGATTTTCATCGCCCTGGCGATTCTCACCGTTGTCCTGTGGACGGTCTGGCAGGTGAAGAGGGGCGCGGGAGTTTCTTATGATACCGTGTTCACCGCTGCCCTGGTGGGCATTCCGTCTGGAATCGTGCTGGCCCGTCTGCTGCACGTGGTTGATAACTGGGAATATTACGGTCAGTATCCACGCGATATAATTGGTGGCGGGGGGCTGACTGCTTTCGGTGGTGTGCTGGGTGCCGCCATCGGTGTCTGGGTTTACAGCCGGCTCAGCAAGGGTAATTTCGGATACCTCGCTGATGTGATAGCCCCGGGCATAATCTTGTCACAGGCGGTTGGCAGGGTTGGCTGCCTGCTCAATGGCTGCTGTTATGGACTGGAAACTTTACTGCCGTGGGGCATTGTCTATACCCATCCCGACAGTTTTTGTCCGGTCGGGACATCCGTGCACCCGGCGCAGGT
>JABMRL010000129.1 GCA_013202615.1 Dehalococcoidia bacterium | reverse complement strand
TATCCAGATGAATTTGCCCGGCGTTCCGGACATTGAGGCGCTATTCCAGAGGAAGGCGGCGGAGTGGGCGGAAATGGTGAAAAACAAGGACCGGGACGCATTTATACGGCGAATGAAAACGTTGAAAAGCAGGCTGGAGAAGGATAACCCCGATTTTGGTAAGGCCTACGAGAATATGTACCGGCTCGCCTCGGGGTTATAACTCTTATTTCGGCGTAGAGTAGTTCGGGATTAACCTCTTGGTAAGTCTTCCTTATCTGCATTTGATGGAACCCCTGCTTCCCTGGCTAAATAATTGGCTTTTCCAATTCATTAGTCAGGTGAGAATAAGCACCACAAAGCGACATTTATTTCAAATATTCGAATATTTTTACCGAGGGCACATTGCCCACACCGGGGAAAAAGGTGGATTCAGGAGAGCTGTATATCAATTTGTAGTTCTTTAATGCTTCCAGGGGCACCGGGCTGAGAAACGGCGAGTCTCCAACGACCTGGAACTGCCCCGATTCCTGCTCTGATATGTAGCTCTTTGCTTTTTCATAACTGGGGAAAAATTGTTCGTCATCGATTACTTTCACGGTGCCCCCTCTCTTTAGGGGCCTTACCTGGAAGGAAATGACCTTTACCTGCTGCGGGGTCACGGCCTTGCCATCAAAGTTATATAGCCTGACCGCCAGTGACCGGTAATATTCAGGGTGCAGATACACTGTCCCGACAAGCGTATTTTCCTCATCCGGGTGTGGTTCCAGGTAGGTCTCAAAATATTTCGTTTGGTCCTGTTCTGACCAGAAAGTCAGTGCCCAGAGCTTAGTCATTGTGGTCTGGCTGTCAAGCATGATGTATTTAGCATCCAGTTTATCGATTATCGCGCTTTCCGGAATCACTTCCCGTTCCCAATTCGTTTCCCATTCTATTTCCCGAGGCGAATTTTCGTCCTGGGAAAGCAAGAAACTGGCCACGTAAAATCCGCCCGGACCCGGCGTGCGATTTACCGGTCGCTGGGCAATGCGGGTTATCCAGTAGCCGTAATCGACCCAGGCCATTACGGCATAAGCGGAATCAGGATAATCGTATTGTTTATCAGGTGGGGGAGGCTCGTATATCTGATAGTAGAAACTCGAATCGTCAAAAGGCTCCGGCGTATTTTCCTTCATCCAGGTTAGAGCATTTACCCAGGGATGGGGTGGGGCATAGTGCACCTCGGAAGCAATGGTTATTGCCGGAGTTATGCTGGGGAAGAAGACGAGGAAAAACAAAAGAATTATCACCACAGCGATGTTGGTGTAGTATAGCTTCGGTGTAGGGCCTGCCGGCGGCCTTTTTTTGTGCTCGATTTTTATTTGCGGTCCGGGTTTGGGGCTGGAAACCTGTAAAAACTCCAGGGCTTGGAGCAATTGCCAGCCGGTATAGGCGATGAGTAACGCTACAGAAATAGCTATTACTGCCGGGTGCAGGTTGGCAGAGAAAGCGAAAACAAGGAGCAGGATGGCGATGATGGCGACAGCGGCGTTCAAGTATTTAGCTTTGGGGTGGATATCCAGGTTAATCTTGATAAATTGCCAGGATATATAACCGGTCAGCAGAGCTACATTGACGGCCAGATAATAGGCAAAGCGGCGCTGGCCAAGGGTTGCCAGTAATATTACCAGGCTCCATATCAGCAGGACATTTTTACTGAAATCACCGTGTCTAATAGTATTTACGATCAATATAACCAGAGATATCAAGCTGAGTCCAGGAATCCACTGAAACCATTGTGGCAACGATTGTGTACCTGGGAAAAGGAAAAGATTGGTATTGAAATTACCCCAGGCGAGCGAAGCAGTCCATTCCTGTCTTGGGTGAAGGAAAGGCTGCATCTCAATTATGGTGCGCACTGCCAGCAGATTGAAAACGTCGAATACGTTTCTCACAAAATTGGGGAAAATTGCATAACAGATGAGAGAAGCCACTATCACCAGTCCGAATAGCGCAGCGGGGTAGTAATAGCGTGACTTAATCTTCCAGGCGGTAAATCTTCCGGATATGAAGTGTAGAGTGGTTGGGACAGCCGCCCCGATTAGTAGAGAGAGCCACGGCATCACGCTGGCAGACTTAGAGGTGAACGTGCCGCCGGCGAATATCACGTATATTATCAAAGCGATAAGGAATGTGGCTGTGCCTGCCGGCAGAAGGTAATCAGTGCTGTTTCTTTTCAGGTGGTCGATGATGAACTGGATGAAAAAGTAGAGAAGGATGATGAAGACGAAAAGTAGACCACCTATCCAGGTAATGAGGTAGATACCAAGTGAGAGGCCGGTGAGCGCACTGTAGATGACAGGCTTGCGGATTACTTTCCAGTCCCGGTCCTGGAGGTGCTGAATCGTCAGGCCGCTTGCCTGTGCCCGTTTGATTGCCATAATGAGAAATATCATGGTGACAGTGGAAAACAGTGTCTCGGCAACGTGGTGGTCGGTAAAGCCGAGAATCGAGCGCCCCAGATATTCGCCGGGCAGTATCGCGATAAGGCCGGCCGCGATAATCCCGGCCCCGCGCCCGAATAGCTCCTTGCCGATGAAATAAACCGGAATAACGGTAAGCGCGGCCAGGACGGCGGGGAAGTATACCGCGATGACGTCAATGGTGTGCTGTGTCGGTGAGCCGAGGCCGAAGACCCAGATTATGCCCGCCAGAAACCAGTCAAAGAAATGGATGTTATCCAGTTTCATGCCAAAGGGGTAGAGCAGGTACGGGTCAAAATCAATGAGGGTGGGGAAATTGTGTAGCAGGTTGTCTATTAATCGCATATGGAAATAGGCGTCGATACTGGAAAACCTGATATATTCGCCGCTGAAGACTTGCTCATGCGGGAGATATGCCCGGATGAACAATGAAACGCCGACAAGCAGCGCCACGGACAGGCCAGCTATAAGGCCGGGTGAAAGTCTCTTTCTTCGGGCAGCGCTCTCATCATTCATCTGCCGGTTCTTTCCGTGAGATTGGCTTGAGGATTCGGGGTGCTCTTGCCGCCGCAGTAAATCTCATTGTATCGGCAGGGCAACTTACGTCTCCCTGTTCAGGCTGTCCAGAAACTCGGCGTTATCCTTCGTTTTACGCATGCGGTCGATAATGCGCTCGGTGGCATCAACGAAGTTGGGTGAGTCAGAGGAAATCATGGCGACCATGCGCCGCAGCAGCCATATCTTGCTCAGGCTGTTTTCGTCAACGAGCAGTTCTTCACGGCGTGTGCCGCTGCGCTGGATGTCCATAGCCGGGAAAATGCGGCGTTCTGACAGCCGCCGGTCGAGATGGAGCTCCATATTGCCGGTG
>JABMRL010000128.1 GCA_013202615.1 Dehalococcoidia bacterium | reverse complement strand
TATATAAAGTGACATGCTTTAAAGTATTACCTAACTTATAAACTGGATAATCTGGATTACTTAGTGTATTATTGGCCTGCTCACATTTTGCCCTTGCTTCTATCTCTTTTAACGCATGTTTTTGGAAACAGATTACATTTTTAATATTATTACATAAAATAATTCCTTCAAATCGCTGAAATTCAGATTTCTCCATTCTCGTAAATACGTCTGTTCCGACTATCTTTTTAATTCCATTAACTCCACTACATTCCCCTGATGCTGGAGTGGGAAACGAGAAGTAGGGTAATAAGAATACATTAAAATCACTTTCATACTCACCATACAGTAACCAATTTCGTTTATCCTTATTTATCTCCGCAAGATTGCCAGACGTTGGCCTTTTAACAGCTTTATAAAATGTTAGCACCCCACAATCCCTCAACCCCCTCCAAAATCTATGTTCTCTCCATTTTTCTTTGCTTCTTGTTCTTTCGTAAGAGAAAAACATTCCTCCTGCTACCGAGTGAACAGCAGGATTACCGAGCACCATTAGGACATTTAGCCGGTCCTTGTTTATTTTAGGGACTAGAACTTCAGTTTGGTAGACAAGTCTATTCCCTCCCTCAAACTTAAAAATATCTCGGTATTCCTTGTCATTTTTCAAACATTCCGTAATCTTATATTCTAAATCTTGTCTGCTTTGGATAGAAAGTTCTGTCAGGTCAATTTCAACACTTTGAATAATATCGTTCTTATCTTCGCGGTATGTAATCATTTTCCCTGCCAGCACTATCCCTTGCTCGCCACCGATATACTTGGGCAGTATATGTGCGGGGTCTGTAAAAAGCCGCCCACCCACCTGGCCTCACGGCCAAAGGCAGCGACGTCCTTCAGTACCCGATAGACATTGCCGGAGACCATGGTATCCTTCACCCTGCCTACTATTTTACCATTTTCCACCTTGTAACCGAGCAGGACATTACCGCTGAAATCGCCGCCCAGGACGTTTCCCTGCCCAGCGCCCATAAGCTGCTCTACCACCAGCCCTTCTTTTATGTCCCCGACCATTTCGTCGAATGTGGTGCTGCCCGCAGCGACAACGAAAGCACTCGGAGAGGGCGTCGGCAGTCCGCCGTGACCCCGCCTGCCGTTGCCGGTGCTCCGTGTTCCGGCCATAGCGGCGGTCTGAAGGTCATAGAGGAAGCTGGTTACTCTCCCGCCCTCAATAAGCGGAGTGCGCTGGCTGGGCACACCTTCGTCGTCGCAGGGCCGGCTGCTCGGTTGAAAGGCAACCACCGGGTCATCCCACAGTTCAAATTTGCTGTCAAAGACCTTCTGGCCCAGTTTTTGCCCTATCGGAGAAGCCCCTTCAAGGACCGTCTTGCCGTTGAAAGCCGCCAGCAGCGGCATGACAAGGGCGCTGGCCACTCCATTCGGGGTGAAGACCACCGGCATTGACCTGGTGGGCACCAGTGCCTGGTCTCTGGCCAGCTCCAGCTGCTGGAGTATATTGTCAGCTACTGCACCCGGTTCCAGCATCGGCTGACACGAGCTGGCGCTATCGCCAACGAATAGCATATCGGTACCTCTGGTTAAGTTGCCTTCCATACCCAGACTGAAATAGCTTTTACGGTATTCCGCCTGTCCACCGCGAGAGTTCATCAGTCGCACCGAAACCACTCCCCTGGTCACCTCCGCCTCACAGATGATGCCCGCAGTATGCCCGGTAATGGCCGCAATCAGCCCTTCACCGAGCGTAACCATCGCTTCTACGGGCACCAGCTCAGCGTCGGCACTGAAAACCTCGACCTGCGGATATGAATTCGCCGATGGCAGTTCAAATTTAGCTGTCATACCAAACTGCGCCGTCTCAACAGCGTTGTCGACCAGATTTGGATAATCATCGGTATTGGTGGTGACGGCATAGCCGATTCTGCCCTGACGAATTATGCGCAGCGCCATGCTGGCCTGCTGTTTGGTCTGGAGATGCTTTAGCCGGTTCGCCTCGAAATAAACCTGCGTTTCCTCCGAAGCGACGGAAAATACCTCCGCCTCCTCAGCGACCTTTCTCGCCTGAACCAGTATTTCTTCCACCTAATTACCTCCCACCAGGCAGCGGCTTATCCGGATATGAGGGCTGCCGTTGGCCACCGGCAGCGGCATCTGCCCCCCCTTCCCACAGCCACCCCCCTGGTTCATATCAAGGTCATTGCCAATGGCGTCGATATTTTTGAGCGTGTCAAATACGTTGCCGGTCAGCACCACGGGCCGCAGCGCCTCCGCGATTTTCCCGTTGCGTATCATATATGCCTCACCAGCCGAGAAGGTGAACATCTCCATGCTGGTGGTGCCACCGTACCAGTTTTTAGCATAGATGCCCTCTTTAATATCACCAATCATGTCTTCAAAGGACACCGCACCCGGCTCAATAAAGGTATTGCTCATGCGGACGATGGGAGGATAGCGGTGGTTTATAGCGCGGGCATTGCCGGTGGGCTTCTCTTTCAACTTGGCGGCTGTCTCCCTTGAGTGAAGCCTGCCCACCAGTTTGCCTTCCCTGATGAGGTAAGTCCTGGCGGCAGGCACACCTTCATCATCGTATTTATAGCTGCCGCGAAGCCCGGGCAGCGTGGCCGTGTCCACGATATTAAGCTCCCGGCTGCCGAATTGCTTCCCCAGCGCCATAAGCTCACGCAGGCGGTCGTTCTCATAGATAAAGTCAGACTCAGACAGGTGGCCGAAGGCTTCATGGACAAAGACACCGGCCAGTACCGGGTCGAGGACCACCGTGTATTCCCCGCCCCTGGCCTTCGGTGCTGAGAGCAGTTCCACAGCTTGACGCGATAGACGTTCCACCTCCTGGTGGAGCTGCCTGACTGGAGCGAGGTCGCCGCGACTGCCCATGCTCAGCCCTGCCTGCTGGATATCGCCGTCTCGGGCCGCGACGGCGGCGACGCGCAGGTTAATGTCTGCCCTTTCCTGTTCAATATAGCTCCCCGATGAACTCAGGAAGATGGTGTGCTTACGACCGTCGCTGTAGCCAATGTTGGAGGTCTGTATCTCGGGCTGCCGCCAGATAATCTCATTGTACTCGTCCAGCACCTGTTTCTTTTCGGCGAGAGGTATGGTTACCGGGTCTCTGTCCACTCCTGCCGAAACCCGGTCGACCACCGGTGACACCGCTGCCAGCTGGCTCGCCTCGCTGCCCACCATCCCTGCCTGCCTGACGGCCATATCGACCCGTCCCCGCAGGTCTCCCAGATTATTGAAACTGACAAAGCCCCAGCCCCCCCTGACCATTGCCCGGACATTGCCCCCAATCGCTTCCGACCTGCCGACGGACTCCAGTTCTCTCCCCCGGTACACCATATAGCTCGCCTGGCTCTCCTCGAGGTGAGCCTCAATATAATCGGCATCGCCACGTCGGACCAGTTCGGCCAGTTCCTGAGCAGCATTTTCTATCAACATGACAGCATTACTCCAGATTTAGAATAGTGACGGGTCAAGGCTTGGACGAAGTCAGTTTACAAAGTAACGGGAGCGATGTCAATGAAGACGCCGCGCCGACACTCGCCAGATTTACCTGTTTCATTCGGTTACTATTGACACGGGATGAAACCCGCTTTATACTTCGTTTACGCTTTCATCAGGTGACGCGAAATGACAGACGATAATGAAGAGACGAGGAACACCGGCCTCAAAGTAATACTTTACGTCTTCTTCATCTCCGCTTTCCTGACCATCATTGTATTCATGCTCGGGCAGGGCTGGTTTAACGTCTTTATCGAACAACTGAACTGGTCATATGAAACACTCGAGATGGTCCGAAGCATCCTGGTGAAAGTATTCACAGGTACCGCCATTACCTCCTTCATCACCTCCATTACCGCCGTGATTCTTTTAATCTTCCGGAGTTAAAAAGTTAAACCTGAAAAAGCAATCTTAATAATACTTGCCTTGCCAGAAATGATTATGCTATACTACGACAATTAATTGTTCATTGTGAGGCAGATAGTTGCTCACGAATTACGGATACATTGGACTGTTTGTAATCGCAGCTGTTCTTTTCACCCTTTTCATGGTACTTATTCCCATCGCCCTCAGGTTTCTTAAAATCGTCCCTCACAATCCCAACCCCATAAAAAACTCCACCTTTGAATGCGGCATGGAAACCATCGGCAAGACATGGGTCCAGTTCAACTTTCATTATTATTTTTATGCCCTGATATTTCTGGCCCTTGATGTCCTGGTGGTCTTCCTGTACCCCTGGGCGGTCAACCTGAGAGCGCTGGGCAGTGCCAGCTTTGTCGCCGTATTAATCCTGGTGTCCATTATCCTGGTCGGCTATGTCTATGCCTGGAAGAAGAAGGCTCTGGAATGGAAATAGAACCTGCCAAGAAATATATTTATTCTGATATCGAACTGGACCGGGAAGAAGGCCAGGTCATTGAAGACCTGAAGGCCCAAAGCCAGCAGCCGATTCCTGACCCTGACCAGTGGCTGGACGAGGAGCTGGAGCAGAATATTTTACTGACCTCGGTGGATGCGCTGATCAACTGGGGGCGGCGCTCCTCACTCTGGACGGCCATCTGCTTTCCCGCCTGCTGTGCCTTTGAGATGATTGCCGCCAACGGGCCGCGCTTTGACCTGGCGCGTTTCGGCATGGAAATACTGCGTGCCTCACCCCGCCAGGCCGACCTGATGATTACCGCCGGCACCCTGACCTGGAAGATGGCCCCGAACGTGAGGCGCATCTACAACCAGATGGCGGAGCCCAAATGGGTCATCGCCATGGGCGCCTGTGCCATCAGCGGCGGCATCTTCGCCTCGGCGGAGTACGCCGTGGTGCCGGGCTATAATCGCATTATCCCCGTAGATGTGTATGTTCCCGGCTGTCCTCCCCGCCCCGAAGCCCTAATCTACGGCATTCAAATGTTGCAGAAGAAGATTGCCCGACGCAAGAATATCGATGTGAGAAAGATACTGGAAAGATGACAGTTGCCCTCTCCGGTAAGGAAGTTGCCAGCAAAATAGAAGAGAAATTCTCCGGCAGCGTGGTTGAATCCACCCCGGAAAACCTGGTGGTTAAAAGCGACCAGTTGCTTGACGTCGCCCGTTTTCTGAAAGAAACCGGGGGGCTGGACTTCGATTATCTTAACTTCGTTACCGCTGTTGATTACTATGACCACTTTGAGGTCGCCTACCTGCTCAGTTCCCTGGAACACAACCACAGCCTGATGGTCAAGGCCCGGTGCTACGACCGCGAAAACCCGGCTTTGCCATCGGTAACTGGCCTGTGGCAGGGCGCCGACTTCCAGGAGCGGGAGATTTACGACCTCTTCGGTATTAATTTCGAAGGACACCCGAGCATGAAACGTATTTTCCTCTGGGATGGTTTTGAGGGACATCCCCTGCGGAAGGACTACATATAATGGCCGTGCGCACCGAACCTTTTGTGCTCAATATGGGGCCGGTTCACCCCAGCACCCACGGAGTGTTCCGCATGCGGGTGACGCTCGACGGTGAGGTGGTGGTCGATATCGAGCCGGTGTTCGGCTATCTGCACCGCGGCATAGAGAAGCTCGCCGAACAGCGGACATACACTGGCGTCATACCGCTCACCGACCGGCTGGACTACATTTCATCGATGAGCAATAACCTGGCCTACTGCCTGGCCGCGGAGAAACTGGCGGGCATCAAGGTCCCGGAGCGCGCCGAATACATACGGGTAATCATGTCTGAATTGCAGCGCGTCGCGGCTCTTTTAATTGCCGTCGGCGCCTTTTTGAACGACTGCGGGGCTTACTTCACCCCCTTCCTTTATATGTTCCGGGAACGCGAGCGAATCGTTGACCTCTTCGAGATGGCCAGCGGCCAGCGGCTCACCTATAACTACATGCGCGTGGGCGGCGTCAGTCAGGACCTGCCCGAGGAGTTCATGCCTGCCCTGCGCAAGTTCATGGACATGATGCCGCGCTTTATGGACGAGTACGACCAGCTCCTGATGCAGAACGAAATATTGCTTGCCCGCGCCAAGGGCGTTGGCATTTTGAGTAAAGAACAGGCAATCAACTGCTCGATAAGCGGCCCTGTACTCCGGGCGAGCGGCGTGAAGTGGGATATTCGCCAGGCCGACCCCTACTCCATTTACGACCGCTTCGATTTTGACATTCCGACGCAAACCACCGGCGACTGCTACGACCGCTACCGCCAGAGGGTCGAAGAAACGCGACAGAGCCTGCGCATTATCCGGCAGGCAATGGAGCAGCTCCCGTCCGGTCCCGTGCGAGCCGAGGTGCCCCACCTGGTTCGACCGCCAGTCGGCGAGGCATATGCCCACATTGAGGCACCGAAAGGCGAACTCGGTTTCTACCTGGTTTCAGATAATTCCATCGCTCCTTACCGCTGCCATATCCGCCCGCCAAGCTTAATCAACCTGACGGCATTGCGCGATATGGTGCGCGGCTGGAAGATAGCCGATTTAATCATTATTTTCGGCAGTATCGATATTACCGTGGGTGAGATTGATAGATAATGGCAACAGCAGGGCTTAATATTTACCATTTAGCCAGATTACAGGCAGTCTCGCCGGACTGGCCGGGGGGGTTCTGGTGGCACTGGCTATTCTTCACCGTGGTCATAATCGGCTTTGTCCTCACTATGGTGATGGGCGTCATCTACATAGAACGCAGAGGAATGGGCCGGATGCAGTCGCGCCTCGGTCCCAACCGCACCGGTCCTTTTGGCCTCCTTCAGCCCGTGGCCGACGCCGTCAAGGTGCTGCTCAAAGAGAATATCGTGCCTGCCGCCGCCGACAAGCTCGTCCACTGGCTGGCGCCGGTCATTGCCTTCGCCCCGGCGCTTATGCTCTTCGCCGTGATACCTTTTGAAAACGGGGCCCTGCTGGCCGACCTGAATATCGGCATCCTGTATGTGATAGCCATCAGCTCGGTGTCCACGGTGGGCATTTTCATGGCCGGGTGGGGCTCGAGCAACAAGTATTCCCTCCTCGGCGCCATGCGCAACGTCGCCGCCATCGTCAGCTATGAAATCCCGATGGTGCTGGCCATCGTCGGCGTGGTGCTCATCGCCGGCTCACTGTCGTTGAACGATATTGTGGTGGCACAGAACGTTCCCTTTATCCTGCTCCAGCCGCTCGGCTTCCTGCTCTTCTTCGCCGCCGGCTGCGCCGAGATTAACCGCAGCCCTTTCGACCTCATGGAGGCCGATTCCGAGCTTGTGGCCGGCTTCCACACCGAGTACTCGGGCATGAAATTCGCCATGTTCTACCTGGTGGAGTACGCCGAGGCAGTGGCTATCTCCGCCATCATCGCCACCCTCTTCCTCGGCGGCTGGAAAGGCCCGATACTGCCTCCGTGGCTCTGGTTCGTCGTCAAGATTATCCTTGTCTTCTTCGCCATGGTATGGACGCGAACCACCCTGCCCAGGATAAGAATCGACCAGTTGATGGCCTTCGCCTGGAAGTTCCTTTTCCCAATGTCACTGCTCAACATGTTTATCACCGCTTTACAGGTGCTGGCCGGCTGGCCCACCGAACTGGTCTGGGTGATGATTATCGTAAATATCGCCGTGATGGCAATCCTGGTTCTCGTATGGTCGAGGTTTTTCTTCCGGTTAGGAGGCGGTAGAGTTGAAATTTGAACGGTATGGAATCGGCATCGCCAAGGGCTTGACGGTAACCATCAAGCATCTGTTCCGCCACCCGACGGTGTCGCAGTACCCTGAGCAGCGACTCAACATCTCGCGGCGGTTCCGGGGCAATGAACTCATCTGGAACCAGGAGAAGTGTACCGGCTGTGGCACCTGTGCCAAGACCTGCCCCCAGGGCGCCATTGAAATCATCACCTCGACCGATATGGCAGAAAATAAGTATGTCGTCGAGAAATACGAGGCTGACACCGGCTACTGCATCCAGTGCGGCCTCTGCATCGAGTCCTGCCCGTATGAAGCGCTGTACTTCAGCCACAATTTTGAGTGCGCGAAATACCGCCGCGGCGAACTGGTGCAGGGCAAAGAAGAGATGCTGGAAACGCCGGAGAGAAAGGTCAGCGGCTATTTCTATCCGGATAAAGCGGAAAAACTGCCCAAGCAGACCCTGCTCATAGAGAAGGTGACGGAGAAACGGTAATGGGACTGGCTATCTCTTTCTGGATGCTGGCCGCAGTGGCGATTATCGCCGCGCTGGGCGTGGTTCTGCTGCGCAATGTTTTCCGGGCGGCGCTATCGCTGATACTGTGCTTTTTAACGGTAGCCGGGCTCTACATTACCCTCAGCGCCGATTTCCTGGCCGCCGTCCAGATTCTGGTCTACGTGGGTGCCATATCGGTACTTATTATTTTAGCCATCATGATGACCAGAGAGGTACAGCAGGGCAGCCCGAACAGCCGTTTTCAGATACCCGCTTTTATAATTGCCATCCTGTTTCTGGAAGTACTCGTTTTAACGTTAATCAATACACCGTGGCCGGTATCAGGCATAACGCCGACGGCGCCAACCACCGCTGCGCTGGCGAATAGCCTCTTTGGCGAAGGTGGTTATCTCCTGCCGGTAGAGATTGCCGCGGTGTTGCTGCTTTCCGCCACTCTGGGAGCGATTGTCCTGGCGAGGGAGAAGTAAGCAAATGGTGATAGGCCTGCAACATTATTTGATATTGTCCGCCATCCTGTTCTGCATCGGGCTTTACGGCGTGCTCGCCAAGCGCAACGCCGTTATCATCCTGATGTGCGTCGAGCTGATGCTCAATGCGGTAAATATCACCCTGGTAGCGTTTTCACGCTACGTGGTGCCGGCCATGCTCACGGGACAGGTCTTTGCCATTTTCGTCATCGTGGTGGCGGCAGCCGAGGTGGCCGTTGGCCTGGCGATTATCTTCGCCATCTACCGCGGCCTGGAAGATATTGATGTCAGCAAAATCGATTTATTGAAGTGGTAAAAAATGTGGGTTGAAGCCAAGAAAGCAAATAGCCTGATGGTGGCCGAGATGTGGCAGGAGCTCTTTGAAGGAGAAGGAGTTCCCGCCCGCATTCTGCCCGCCTCAGGCGTACCTATCGGCCAGGAGTTCACCGGATACTCCGTAATGGTGCCGAAAGACAAAGAACACGTGATAAGGGACGTATTGAGGAAGCTATGATGCCGCATCAAGTGGCCTGGCTGATATTCCTGCTCCCGCTCTTCTCCTTTGTCTTTATCGCCTTTTTCATCCGCCCCTTCGTTAAACCGGAATCAAGGGTAGCCGGCTATATCACCATCGCTGCCATTGGCGGCTCTCTGGCCCTGTCCATCTGGGCGCTGTTCGCGGTGATGGCTGCTCCTCACCATGAAATACCCGTCCCTGACATCACCTGGGTGGTCATCGAGGGCGGGGTGACCATTCACCTCGGCATTATTATGGACTCGCTGACGGCGGTGATGCTTATCGTCGTCCTCGTGGTCAGCCTGATGGTACAGATTTACTCGCAGGGCTACATGCACGGCGACCCCGGCTACCACCGCTACTACGCATGGATGTCGCTCTTCACCGCGTCAATGATAGGCCTGGTGATAGCCGATAATTTGCTCTTCATGTTCGTCTTCTGGGAGATGGTAGGGCTTTGCTCGTACCTCCTCATCGGCTTCTGGTTCCACAAACCGTCCGCCGCCGATGCCGCCAAGAAGGCGTTCATCGTTACCCGGCTCGGCGACTTCGGGTTCCTGGCCGGCATACTGCTGCTCTATCTGAATACGGGCACCTTTGATATTCACGAACTGCACGAACTGGCCATTGCCGGTGCGCTGGCGGGCACGGTGCTCACCTGGGCAGCCCTTGGCATCTTCGCCGGCGCGGTGGGCAAGTCAGCCCAGTTCCCGCTCCACGTCTGGCTGCCCGACGCCATGGAAGGCCCAACACCGGTCAGCGCCTTAATCCATGCGGCCACGATGGTAGCCGCCGGCGTCTTTCTGGTCGCCCGCATGTTCCCCCTTTTCGAACACTCGGCGACAGCACTGACCACGGTGGCCATTATCGGCGGTATAACCGCCATTTTCGCCGCCTCCATGGGTCTGGTGATGAACGATATCAAGCGCGTGCTGGCCTACTCCACCATCAGCCAGCTCGGCTACATGATGCTGGGGCTGGGCGCGGGCGGGGTGGCCATCGGCATTTTCCACCTGTTCAACCACGCCTTCTTTAAGGCTCTCCTGTTCCTCGGGTCGGGCAGTGTTAACCACGCCACCGGCACCTTTGACATGCGCCTGATGGGTGGCCTGCGCAAATATATGCCCTGGACCTACGCCACCTTTGTCATCGCCTCATTGAGCATCGCCGGCATCTGGCCGCTCTCCGGCTTCTGGAGCAAGGACGAGATTGTAATCAGCTCCTTTGCCAGCCAGCCCGTGCTGTTCTATCTGGCAATGATAACGGTCTTCATGACCGCCTTCTACATGTTCCGCGCCGTCTTTATGACCTTCGGCGGGGAGTACCGGGGTGGTGACCCGAATGCCCACGGGCATGATAGCCATCACGGTCAGCCCCACGAATCACCCAGTGTGATGACCATACCACTGGTAATTCTGGCAGTATTATCCATATTCTCCGGGCTCTGGAACGTGACCGGGCACTTCGGCGCCTTCATGGGGCACGGCCAAACGCACGGCTTCTTTGAAGGCCTCTTCCACCCCTTCACCCAGACGCTTCCCTGGATAGCATTAATACTGGCGGGGCTGGGCATTCTGCTCGCCTACGCCATGTACAGTAAATCGTGGCTTTCAGCAGAAAGAATTGGCGGCATGTTTAAACCGCTCTACACATTGTTCTACCGCAAATACTGGCTTGACGAGCTGTATGAAAACATAATCGTGAGAAATGCCCTGCTCAAAGGGATTTTTGCCGCCTTTGAGCAATTTGATAACCGGGTCGTGGACGGGACGGTCAACGGCGTGGCCAATGGTGCCATCGCCAGTGGCAGAGCTATGCGGCATGCCCAGACCGGACAGCTCCAGCTCTACGGACTGTTCATCGGCATCGGTATACTGGCGATTATTTTCGCCATTTACTTTTTCGGCTAAATAAAAAGAAGAAAAGGAGTTTGCCTTGTTGGGTTCGGGCTATCTGACAACGATACTCTTCCTGCCCGTGGTGGGCGCGGTGCTCATTGCCTTTGTGCTGAGCGATCGTGAGCGGGTTATCAGGTGGACGGCGGCTCTCTTTACTTTCGTGCCCTTCGCTCTGTCCGTTATCCTCTTTGCCCTGTTTAACCGGTCGCCTGAAGCCGCCGGCCTGATTCAGTTCGAGGAGAAAGTGCTGTGGATTGCCCCGATTAACGCCCACTATCATCTGGGGGTGGACGGCCTGAGCCTGCCAATGGTGGTGCTCACCGCCTTCCTGGGTTTCCTGGCGGTATTGATTTCCTGGAAGATTCACCTGAGGGTACGAGAGTACTTCGCCTGGCTCCTTCTCCTTGAGACCAGCATCCTCGGCGTCTTCCTTTCGCTCGACCTGCTTCTCTTCTTCATCATGTGGGAGATAGAGGTCATCCCGATGTACTTCCTGATAAATATCTGGGGGGCGGGGCGCAAGGAATACTCGGCAATGAAGTACGTCCTGTACACGCTCTTCGGCAGCGCTTTCATGCTGGCCGGTATCCTGAGCCTGTATTTCACCACCGGCAGCCTTAGCATGCTGGAAATCGGCAACCAGGGCCTCGGCCTGGTGCAGTCCATCATGCCAGCAGCGGCCATCTTCTTCCTGCTCCTCATCGGCTTTGCCATCAAACTGCCGGTCTTCCCGTTCCATACCTGGCTGCCCGATGCCCATACTGACGCGCCGACGGCGGTCAGCGTCATGCTGGCCGGCGTGCTCATCAAGATGGGCGGTTACGGCATGATTCGACGTTGCGTCACCATGTTTCCGACGGTAGCACAGCAGTTCGCCGTGTTACTGGTCATACTGGCGATAATAGGCGTGCTC
>JABMRL010000127.1 GCA_013202615.1 Dehalococcoidia bacterium | reverse complement strand
CCTCGACCCCAAGCAGCATAACCCCCGGGCGATTCACTCGGCGATTTCAGCGGCGAAAAGTCGAATGTGGACGCCGGAGGAATATTTAAAGCACCGCCACAGCTACTTCGAGGAAATCGTCCAGCGCGTCTATGAGCGCTATCAGCAGTTCCTCACCGAGAGCAACGCGCTTGATTTTGACGACCTTCTGCTCAAGGTGGTGCAACTTTTCGGGCAGAATGCGCCGGTGCTCTCGCGCTATCAATCGCGGTACCTGCATATTCAGGTAGACGAGTTTCAGGACACCAACCTCGTACAGTACGAGCTTATGAAGCAGCTGGCCGGCAAGTACCGCAACCTGTGTGTCGTTGGCGACCCGGACCAGTCGATTTACTCCTGGCGTTTTGCCGACCTGAGGAACATACTTAACTTTGAAAAAGACTACCCAGAAGCGAAGATAATCCTGCTGGAGCAGAACTACCGCTCCACCCAGGTGATTCTGGAGACGGCCAGCCACGTCATCTCGGCCAACCAGCAGCGCAAGCCCAAGGGGCTGTGGACGGAAAATGAGACGGGGGTGCTGCCCAAGATTGTGGAGACCTATACCGAACAGGAGGAAGCGCAGTTCGTCGTCAGCGAAATCGAGGAACTGGTCGGCAGGGGAGAGTTCAGTCGGGGCGACTGTGCCGTAATGTACCGCACCAATGCCCAGTCGCGTGTCCTCGAGGAGGCATTTGTCCGCTACGGCGTGCCCTACCGGCTGGTGGCGGGCACGCGTTTCTATGAGCGACGGGAAATCAAGGATATCGTCGCCTACCTGCGGCTCATCCAGAATCCGAGCGACAGCATCAGCCTGCTGCGTATCATCAATGTGCCCCAGCGCGGTATCGGGCAGCGGACGGTCGCCGAGCTGTCACGGTGGGCGCGGGCGCGTGGCATCGCCGAGTACCAGGCGATAAAGCTGCTTGCCGGGCAGAAAGAAGATTCCGGGGAGCACCGGCCCGCTTTCAATGCCCGTACCCAGCGGGTGCTGGCCAGCTTTGTCGCCATTATGGAAGACTTCATCACCAGAAACAGGAAAATGAACCTGGTCGAACTGTTCGACTATGTTGCGGAGCGTTCGGGCTACCGGGAATATGTTCAGAATATGACCGATGGTGAGGAGCGCTGGGAGAATATCCTGGAGCTGCGCGCCGTGGCCCGGGAGAAACGCGATATGCCGTCGGCCGAGGGCCTGGCCGCCTTCCTGGAAGGGGTGACGCTGGTGTCCGATATCGACAGCTACAAGGAGCAGGTCGATGCCGCCACCCTTATAACCCTGCACCAGGCGAAGGGGCTGGAGTTTCCGGTGGTGTTCATCGTTGGTATGGAGGACGGCATCCTGCCCCATATACGGTCGTTTGACGACGCCGGGCAGATGGAAGAGGAAAGGCGACTCTGCTACGTCGGCATCACGCGGGCCGGGAAACAGGTCTATCTGGTGCGTGCCTTCCGCCGCAGCCTCATGGGCAGCAGCGCCGTCAATCAGCCGTCGCGCTTCCTGAAAGATATTCCGCCGCACCTGATAGCCGGTGGCGAGCGGTGGCAGGGCGAGGACAGCGAACTGGCCACGGCCATGTATTCCTGGAACCGGATGGTGGAGACGCGACCCGAACTCCCCGAACTGAGCCTTGGCGACCGTGTCCAGCATGCGCAGTTCGGCGAGGGGACGGTGGTGGGCTACAAACTGGTGAAGGACGACGTTGAGGTGGTGGTGGCCTTTGAGGGGGTGGGAGTGAAAAAGCTGCTGCTCAGCTTCGCCAATCTGGAGAAAGCGGAATAAAATGGCTTCCAAGGATTTAAACGAACTTAGGGATAAATTGTTTAATGAAAAGTATGAAGTGCTATCAGTAGATGAGAAGTATGATGCTACAGGTGATGCTCCTTCAATAAAAGCCACGGTTATTTTAGAAAAAGACGGGAATCAAGTGAGTATTCAATCGTCCGAGGTTGATTTCTTTATGTATGTAAATGAGCTTCGAGGTGTAGCTAATACAGAAGGGAAACACGAATTTATTAAAGTAAAAAATGCTAATCAATACAATCAGGATGTTGACCATTTGATTGATTTCGACCGCAGTAAGGTGAAAAGGGCTGTTGAGGAAATTAATTCTAAGAAATTTGTACGTGAATATATTGCATCCAAATTGGTAGATGAATTTTTAGAGAACAAAAGGAATGTAAAGTATGTAAAATATTTACCTCTGAAAAGTGATTACCATTATATTAAGGCGGCTGCGTTAATAGAGGCGAAGAGGACTTTAAAAAAGCGAGAACAATTAATAGGAAAATTTCCAGGGGCAAAAGTAATTATTGAAGCAACTGAACAGATTTTCACAAGCTTTAGGGCAAGCGGTAACGGAATCAGCGATTATCAATTATATAGGAGTTACGTCACTTTTGATATTGATGCTTTACTGAATAGAGTTTCAGCGCAACTGCCAGCAATGGATGACACTGTCAAGGAATTCATTAAAAGGGGTAAACTTGAACCAAATATAGCTATCCCCAAAATAATTAATATATATAGTCGTATGTTGGAGCTTTCGTCCCCAATTATTAATCTTTTAAGGGTTGGTTTAGAGCTTAAAAGAGGAGTATCCTCACCTTCAAAATATTACAATCTTAAGAGAAATTTAGATATATTGAAGTCAGACACGGAATACGGAAGTTTATTCAGTTGTTTAGATGAACAGATAAGGCACTCGGATGCTCATGTTTCAATAACCATAGATAAGGCACATCAGGAGATAAATCTTATTGATGCACGAGGACGCAAAGCAAAAATAGTGCGTACTTATAAATTTGATGAATTGCTCAGAATGAGCCAAGTTATGGAATATGAGCTATTCCCAGCATTGATATTTACAATAATACTTCATGATATTGCGATGTTAGTCCTACTCTTGGAAAGTCGTGAATATTTACATCTCCTACTTGCCATTGGCAACTGTTAAAACATATTGACTTCTTACACTATACCGTGTAATATAGTGATGAAATGCCCATCAGAATATTAGATAAAAAGCTCATTTCTCAGATTGCCGCCGGCGAGGTGGTGGAGCGGCCGGCCTCGGTGGTGAAGGAGCTGGTGGAGAACGCGCTGGACGCCGGGGCAGGCCAGATTGCGGTCGAGGTGCGGGGTGGCGGCACCAGCCTCATCCGTATCATGGACAACGGCAACGGCATAGCGTCGGACGAGGTGGCGCTGGCGTTTGAGCGCTACGCGACGAGCAAGATAGGCAGCGTGGCGGACCTGGGGTCGATTGCCACACTCGGTTTTCGAGGGGAAGCCCTGCCCAGCATCGCTGCGGTGGCCCAGATAGACATCCTGACCAGTGCCGCGGGTGAAGCGACCGGCACCTATATCAGTGTTCAGGAAGGGAAGGTATCGGTGCGGAAGAGCCAGGCCCGACCCCGGGGAACGACGATAACCGTGCGCGACCTTTTCCGCAGCGTGCCGGCGCGACGGAAGTTCCTCAAGTCGGTGTCCACCGAGAACGGTCACATTGCCAATGTGGTCAGCCAGTATGCGCTCGCTTATCCCGGGGTCAGCTTCGCCCTGTTCCTCGAAGGAAGAAAGACGCTGGGCACGGCGGGGAAGGGTCGGTTAATCGACGGCATCGTCGAGGTGTACGGCGTGGAAATCGCCCGGCATATGCTGGAAATACCGGAGAACGATGAGGCCCAGGTCAAAGTGACCGGCATGATAGGTTCGCCGTCGGTAAGTCGCTCCGGTCGAAATTATCTCAGCTTCTTCATAAATCGACGCTGGGTGAACAGTAGACTCCTCGCTTGGGCGGTGCAGGAGGCGTATCACGGGCTGTTGCCGCAGAGAAAGCATCCGGTGGCGGTCCTCGCCATTTCACTGCCGCCGTCAGAGGTCGATGTTAATATTCACCCCACCAAGAGCGAGGTGAAGTTCCAGTACGAGCGCCAGGTGTTCACCGCCGTTCAGAAGGCGGTGCGGCAGACATTGATTGCGCAGACGCCGGTGCCGCGAATTGAGGAGGTGGCTGTCGGCTACAGCAACCCTTCGCAGCAGGTGGAAATCGACTGGTCGAGTGCTGCGGTCAACCGGGGCGCAGTCGGCCAGGCGTTCGAAGTCGCCCGGCCGCTGACGGTCGCGCTGCCCGTGCTGAGGGTGCTCGGCCAGCTTATGAGCAGCTATGTTGTGGCCGAGGGGCCCGATGGCCTGTACCTCATCGACCAGCATGCGGCGCACGAGCGTGTTGTCTTCGAGCAGGTCAGGGAGCAGCGTTCCAAGGGTGAAATCGAGGTACAGGGCCTGCTCGAGCCGGTACCCTTTGAGATTACACCGTTGCAGGAAACGATTCTTAAGTCGCACCACCAGGAACTGGTCGATTTCGGCTTCTCGCTGGAGCCGTTTGGCGACCGCACCTATCTGGTAAGGTCGGTGCCACAGGCGCTGAGCGGTGGCGACTGGACCGGGGCGTTGCGGGAGCTGCTGGATTCGGATGGGGGAGCGGACGACTGGGCGGAGAAGATTGCGATTTCCGTTGCCTGTCACAGCGGCGCGGTGCGGGCGGGGCAATCGTTGAGCGACGAAGAGATGCGGGCGCTGGTACGCCAGCTGGAGAAAACCGTCATGCCCCACACCTGCCCTCACGGACGGCCCACGCTGATTCACCTCAGCAGCAGTCAGTTACGACGGGAGTTCGGGCGGGGATAGTAATTATTATGTTTCGGCTTCTGCCGGTTTCTGCAGAAGCTCCCAGCGCACCATGCCTTCCTCAATGAGCTGGCGGATTTTCCGCTGTTGAGGGGTAAGCTGGGCGCTGCGACTTGTCTTTATCTCCATGATGACGATTTCCTCCGGCTCGCCTCTGGAAAGGCCCGGGAAAACGATGAGGTCGATGGGGCTGCCTATGAAGCGGGCTTCGGTGGGGTCGTATTTGAACTCGGGAAGGTAGGGTGCCATCTGTTCGGTGAACTTGCCCCCCAGCACCGCCCGACTCTG
>JABMRL010000126.1 GCA_013202615.1 Dehalococcoidia bacterium | reverse complement strand
GGTAAAGAACGGTAATGAAGGCGAGGTAGAACTCAGCCCGCAGAGCGCCTACATTCGCCGCCTGCAGCACCTCATTGCCGAGAGAAATGAAATGTCCTCGAGCAGCGCAGGCAGAGACCCGAACCGACGGGTGAGGATTTATAAGGGATAACGAAAATATGTCTTTATTCATTACTTTTGAAGGCGGGGAAGGGAACGGTAAAAGCGTTCAGGCAAAGGCGCTGTGCAGGAGGCTTTCCCGGATGAATATCCCGGCCATATTGACCCATGAGCCCGGAGTGACACCGCTGGGCAGAAAAATCACGCGCTGGCTGAAATGGGGCAAAGATATGGGCATATCGCCGCGGGCGGAGCTGATGCTGTTCAACGCATCGAGGGCGCAGCTTCTTGAAGAGGTTATCAAGCCCAATCTGGAAAAAGGTAATATAGTTATCTGTGACCGCTATGCCGACTCCACCACCGCCTATCAGAGCTACGGGAGAGGGCTGGACCTGGAAATGGTTGAGGCGGTCAACGAATCTGCTATGCAGGGGATAAAACCGGGCCTGACTGTCCTGCTTGACCTGCCCGTGGAAGCTGGCCTTGCCCGTAAGAAAGGTGAAAAGCGCGACCGCTTCGAGCAGGAGACTATCGCCTTTCACCGGCGGGTAAGACAGGGATACCTGGCAATGGTGGAAGCAGAGCCGGACAGGTGGCTGGTGGTGGACGCTGCGCAGTCCAGAGGTAAAATCGCGGCCATTATCTGGCAGAAAGTCAGCCAGTTGCTCTCGGGAAAACCTTGAGGGGTGTATAAGAGGGGCGAAGCCCCTCTTATCATATCTGCCCCTTCCCTTTGCCAAAGGGAAGGGGATAAAGGGGATGGGATTGTTAAATAATCATCAAAGACCATCTTTTACCGAGGAAGAGGAGCTGATAGCACAAGGCTTCCAGCTTATTGCCGGGATAGATGAGGTGGGGCGGGGCTCCATAGCCGGCCCGGTGGTTGCCGCCGCGGTTATACTGCCGGGTAATCTCCGTGTATCATGGCTTGCCGGGGTAAGGGACAGCAAGCAGCTGTGTCCGGCGAAGCGCGAAACCCTCGCCAGCCATATAAAGGAAACCGCCATATCAATCGGCGTCGGAGCGGTCAGCCACAAGCTGATAGATACGATGGGCATCGTCGGGGCGAGCAAGCTGGCTATGAAACTGGCCGTGGATAAACTGACACCGGCACCGCAGTACCTGCTCATTGATTACCTGTGGCTGCCTGCGGTGCCCCTGCCGCAGAAGGGGATAGTCTACGGCGACTGCAAGTGCTTTTCCATAGCCTGCGCCTCCATCGTGGCGAAGGTGGCCCGGGATGAGATGATGGTTAAACTGGACCGTCATTATTCGGGATACCGGTGGGCGGAAAACAAGGGCTACTGCACGGAAGCGCACCGGGCAGGGTTGTCACGGCTGGGGCCATCTCCCATCCACCGGCGGACTTTCGAGCCGGTACGGTGCTATGGCTAGGCAGGTACTATGAAGCGCCGGGACACGGGTAACCTGGGGGAAAAACTGGCGGCGGAATTTATCAGGAAACAGGAGTATGTTATCCTGCAGACGAATTACCGCTGTCCGGAAGGCGAAGTGGACATCGTTGCCCGTCAGAAAGATTGCCTGGTTTTTGTAGAAGTGAGGGCAAAAAGGGGCAGGGAATTCGGCAGCCCGGAAGAGTCAATTACGCCGGCGAAAATGGAAAGATTGAGGAGAGTGGCCGCTCATTACTGCCAGGCACACGATGATATATCTGATTCCTGGCGAATCGATGTCGTTGCCGTCGAAATTGACCGGCAGAACCGGCCACTGCGCATTGAGATTATCGAAAATGCCGTTGGTGAAATATAGACCGCGGCCAGCTTTACCCGCTTAATCGGCTGTGTTAGAATTAACCCACCTGAAAATGGAGAAGCTACCCGGGTCAACGCTGCGCATCATTGACGCCAATCTTAATCGCATTGGTGAGGGCCTGCGTGTCCTGGAAGAAGTCAGCCGTCTGGTGCTCAACAGCGGTGACCTGAGCCAGAGCTTAAAAAACCTGCGCCACGGTCTGGTGAGAGTCGAGCTGGCGCTGGAGCAGCAGTTCATTCAGGCCAGGGACGCCGCCGGCGACGTGGGCAAAGACCTTGAGGTGCCGGGTGAAGCCAGGCAGAAAGACCTAGCGGCAGTGGTTATTGCCAACTCGCGGCGGGTGCAGGAGTCGCTGCGGGTTATGGAAGAAATGGCCAAACTGCCGGAAACGACTCTGAATTCGGAGAAGTACAAACAGGCCCGCTTCTCGCTATACACGATAGAGAAAGAATTGCTGGGCCGGCTGGTGGCGTGACAGAGGCGCACGCCAGATAAGCGAACAAGTTGAGGTAACAAAGTGAGCGGGATAAGTGATAATCTGGAAGATATTGCCGAACAGGTAAGGCGCGATTTCACCGAACTGGACGCGGCCAGGGAGAAAGTATTGCCCGGCTGTCGCGAGGTGATTCGAAACTGCAGTCAGGCGATTCGTGCCGTGCACCGGCAGGAGTTCGAGCGGGCGGTGGAACTGCTGAAGACGGCTCGAAGATTGCTTAGCGAAACGGAACAGACGGTGGCCGACTATAATGCACTGAGTAACACCGGCTTTTTCAGAGATGCGCAGAAGGAATATGCTGAGGGAAGCATTCTTCTCTCTGTGGTAAACGGAAAGCCGATGCCTTCTCCTGAGGAACTGGGCATTGATAACGCCGCTTACCTGAACGGGCTGGGGGAGGCGGTGGGAGAATTGAGGCGTTACCTGCTGGACAGCATGAGGCGGGACGATGTATCCAGGGGCGAGGAACTACTGCGGGTAATGGACGATGTTTACAGCGTTCTGGTAACCATTGACTTCCCCGATGCCATTACCGGCGGGCTCAGGCGCACCACCGATATGGTTCGCGGTGTGCTGGAGAAAACGCGCAGTGACCTCACTCTTATCATGAGGCAGAAAGATCTGGAAAACCGGCTGGAACAAATAAGAGGAGATAAAAAATAATTGCTCATTGACCGTAGTCGGAAAATGCGCTAAACTAGCATCATCAGTGAGCAAGCGAACAACAATGAAGTTAAATTATAGAAGGCGGTTGTGGGCCTGCCTTCTTTTTTAATGTTGAGAGTCGTATCTCAGGAGGTCTAGAGTATGGATGCAATGGTTCTGCGTATACTGATTATTCTGGCGGGCGTGCTGGCTCTTGGTTTCGTTGCCTATCTGGTGGCCACGATTTTACGCGAGAGCCCGGGGAATGAGAAAATGCGTGAAATCTCCCAGGCCATCCGGCAAGGGGCGATGGCCTTTCTGCGCCGCGAATTCTTCACCC
>JABMRL010000125.1 GCA_013202615.1 Dehalococcoidia bacterium | reverse complement strand
TTCAATATTCACGGCACGGCAGACGCCATCAATATTGCGGACATAAGCGATGTCATCAGCCAGGATGGTCTCTCCTGGAAGCATGGCGGTAGATGTTTTTCCGCAGGCACTGGGGAAGGCCCCCGCGAAGTAAGTCTTACGACCATCTGGACCATGCACTCCCATTATCATAAAATGCTCGGCTAGCCACCCTTCCTGATGAGCCTTACGAATAGCCAATCGAAGGGCTAGCTTCTTAAAACCCACGGAGTTACCAGCATACTGATTATTAACACTGTAGACGGTATCTGTTAAGTAATCTATGTAGATGCGTTTCTTCTCGTGATTCACGCTCGCCATATTCTCATTCAATTTTCCTGACGAGTGTAAAGTATTGAAAAATTCTGTCCCTGGACCTGCTTGACGGAATGCATCATAACCCTTTCGGTAGAGGAGGTCCACGCTGTGAGCTACATACCAGGAATCGGTGCACTCCAGGCAGTGAATGGTAAATGCAGAGTTAGCTGGTCCCAGAGTAAGGAAGCGAACAATCATAGTATGGCCATTCATCGCATCCTTAAGCAGACCCTGTATTTCCGCAAGGCCCTCATCTCGACCAATCTGATTGATGGTTTTGCTGAGGGAATCTCCCGCGGGCACGAGGAATTTGGTAACCGCACGGTCTCGTCCCTGGTCATTGGAACCATCAAAGTGGAAGGTGTGCCCCGGAATGACTAAAGCAGCGCTCTCCTCCCCGGTGACAATTGCCATGTTTCGTATATGAGCTATCTCATCAGGGGTATCACTGCAGATGAAGATTTTCTCCGGGTTGCAGAGTTCAGCAGCTTCGGCAATTACCTGGTGGATTTTAGAATTATCTATGGCGCACAGCTTCTGATAGTCCTCCTGGTTAACCCTTGTTCGTAACGTCTCAAGATATGATTTCAACACTATACCTCCTCGTCTATAGTTTACTATTCCTGCCTATCCTGAAATTATAATAGCTATAGGTAATTATGCCCATAGAATACAGACTTAAGCCCCTTTGAAAACTCCGGTGGCATCATTTGCACAGGATAAGGAAATTACAAATCAGGTAAATTATATCACACTGTATAATAGTCTGACTAGCTCTGCATCGGCAATTTAAGGGGGAATTTTGCCGCACTCTTGATAATTACGGTGCACGTGGTATAATTTCTATAACTGACCGCCAATGATTCGTAAATGCCGGGCAAATGATGCCCAGAGAATATACCTTATCATCAATGAAGCGGCGGAAATGTATGAAAGCATTATTCCGGCCGACCGCTACCGGCAGCCCTATATGTCAATGACCGAGTTGACCGGAGAAATGAAACGGGTTATTTTCTTCGGCTGGGAAGTAAAGGGGGAGCTTGTGGGTATCATGGGAATGGAACCGATAAAAGATATCACTCTTATCCGCCATGCGTATGTATTACCGGAGCACCAGCGGAAAGGAATTGCCAGCCATCTCCTCGACCACATCATGCGCCTTTTTGCCGGAACTCGATTGCTGATCGGAACGTGGGCGGATGCCAGCTGGGCGATTTCTTTTTACCAGAAATACGGGTTCCGCCTGTTGCCCGATAAAGACCGGCTGCTGGAAACATACTGGGACATTCCCCGGCGCCAGATTAAAACTTCCGTGGTGCTGGGTATAGATAGCGCACAGGCATGAAGGTCTCGCGATGAACGTAAAAAATCTCAATCAACTGATTCAGGCAACGGTCATTACCCTCACACTGGTCGCAGTATGCCAGGAACTGGAAAAACCGGAAGAAAAGAGGTTATGGCATGGGAAAGTTGCCCGCTTTGTCCCGTATGATTTCAGGCTGCCCACCATGGAGCGCATCAAAGAAGCATACTGGAACCCTTATGACAGCCGGATTCTGGTACCCGAGGCGTTCGGCGTCGGCTGGGCCATTAACTTTTACGCGCTGCTCGAGCGTTTGAGACTTATCGGTCAGGACCTTTCCGAGCAAGACTTCCTGATGCCCGGCGAGCATATGAAAGAGGTCCTTACCCACGCGCTTGAGGCTGAATGAGCATCCATCATTTCCCGGACTTAATAACACAAGGAAGTATAAATATATCCCGTGACTGCTGATGCCAAACCAGAGGAAACAGCCGCGTCTTTACAGGAAGAAATCAGGTCTTTTGTGCGCCGCAGCCCGTTGAATGTCTTGCCTGACTCGAACGGGGATTCCATCTTTGACCAGCCGCTGGTGCAGTTTGCCGACGGTGATGATTCCATCTTCAACGAGTATAAAAGTATAATCGACCCCACCCACCTCACTCCCCGTGAAGCCCTTGCCATGGCCTGCGGGAAGAGCCCTGAAGACCTGCCAGAGCGCCTGTCCGTCATCAGCTGGATACTGCCCATCACCGAGAAAACGCGGGAATCAAACCGCTCCCAGAAAGACATACCGTCACGCCCATGGTCGTACACCCGATGGTATGGGGAAAAGTTTAATGAGGCGCTGCGGGAGCACGTGGTCGAGGTCATTACTGGCAAGGGCTACCTGGCCACAGCGCCCTTCCTCCAGCCTTATTTCGAGCAGATGGAAAAGGATAACGGCCCATCCTCCAACTGGTCGGAACGGCACATTGCCTATGCCGCCGGTCTGGGCACCTTCAGCCTTTCCGACGGCTTCATCACCGAACTCGGCATCGCTCACCGCTGCGGCAGCGTCGTTACCGATATACCACTCCCCATAAGCCCCAGAACCGCCAAAAATCCCTACTCAAACTGCCTTTTTTATGTCAACAAGGAATGCCGGGACTGTATTCCCCGCTGCCCCGCCGGCGCCATCACGGAAAAGGGCCACGACAAGGTAAAATGCCGCGAGTACCAGCATGAAGATATCCGCTATGTCAGGGATAAATACGGCGTTGGGATACAGGGCTGCGGCCTCTGCCAGACCGGAGTCCCCTGCGAGTCCAGGAATCCGGCGGGAAAATTAAAGGGTTGACCATTCTCCCCACACCCCATCCTTCCATATACTTTCCATCTTTATCGGCAGTAGCTGGTTGGTTAAATCCTCACGGCTCTTTGTATAGACCCTGATATAGTTACTTGTGTAACCCGACCAGACGCCGCCGGACTTCTGCTCCCATAACACCGGCATGGTTCTTTCCAGAAAGCGCTGCCTGAAATCGCTGGCGCTTTCCCTGGCCAGTGCCAGCATCTTCTGCACCCTCTCCTTCTTTACCTCCTCTGAAACCTGCTCCGGCATGCCGGCCGCCTCCGTACCCGGTCGCCGTGAATAGGGAAAGACATGAATGCGGGCAAAGCTTATCTTCTGGCAGAAATTATAGCTTTCTTCAAACTCGGCCTCAGTTTCTCCGGGAAAGCCAGCGATGGCATCGGTAGTGATGGCCGCATCCGGCACCGTTTCTCTTATCAAAGCGACCGCCCGCCGGTAGTCAGCCGAAGTATAGCGCCGCTTCATTCGCCCGAGAACAGAGTCGCTGCCACTCTGCAGGGAAAGATGAAAATGCGGGCACAATCGGCTGTCCTTCCAGAGCCTCAAAAGCTCCGTAGATATCTCCTGAGGCTGCAAGGAAGATAACCTGAGCCGCGTTATCGCGGTTTCCGCCAGAACACGCTTTAAAAGTCCGATTAAATCGACGCCGCCGCGATGGTAGGCTCCGATTTCGGTTCCGGTGAGCACCACTTCTTTCACCCCATCAGCCACCCGATTCTGAATCTCGGCAACGACCTGCTCCACAGGTACGCTTTCCACTTTACTCCGCACCAGCGGTACGATGCAGTAACTGCAGAAGCTGCGGCACCCATCATGGACTTTTACGAAAGAGCGATTTCTACCGTACTGATACAAGCTCTGCCCGGTAGATAGTGATGGGCAGCCGAGCTCCTCCAGCCTGTCTGGCACCTGTGCCTTCTGGCCATTGCCGATGACGAGGTCAACACCATCTATCCGGGCCAGTTCCTGAGGGGACCTCTCCGCATAGCAGCCAACCACTATCAGTCGGACACGGCCGTTCCGGCGACGTGCCTGCCGGAGAAGGTTCCGGGACTTGCGGTCGGCAACGTGTGTCACCGTGCAGGTGTTCAGAATGTAGATATCAGCCTCATCCACCGAGTCCACCAGCTCATAGCCAGCCGCGGCAAGCTGCCGGGCCAGCGACTCGGTTTCTGCCTGGTTCAGCTTGCAGCCCAGCGTGTCTAAAGCAACCCTGGTTACATTCATTAAATCTGTCCTCAGTTCCATTATAAAGTCGTCATCCCCAAACGGTCAAAGCCAGAGGTCAGCTTGCAAATAACGGGTAATTATGGTAAAAACTAATTGAATTAACCGGAGGTTATTTGAATAGATTACGGCTCGGCCTCATACTCATCTTTTAAAGCGAGAGAAAAAGGGAGCACTTTTTATGGATAGCGGTAAAGAACGAGTAGTCATCACGGGAATGGGCACACTCAACCCTCTCGGTTCAGACACCAAGTCCACCTGGGAAGGGCTGGTCGCCGGTGAATCCGGGATTGACTACATTACATTATTTGACCCCTCAGATATGGAGGCAAAATTTGCCGGTGAGGTAAAAGGGTTCGAGCCTACCAACTATGTCGAACGCAAAGAAGCCCGCCGCATGGACCGTTTTGCCCAGCTGGCGGTCGCGGCCAGCCGGGAGGCAGTGGCGTCAGCGGAACTGGAAATCAACCACACCAACGACGATGACATCGGGGTCATCATTGGCAGCGGCATTGGCGGGCTGACCACTCTCTTCGAACAGGCCAAAATCCTCGTGGAAAAAGGCCCGGACCGCGTCAGCCCGTTCCTGGCCCCGATGATGATTGCCGATATTGCCGCCGCCCAGATATCCATAGCGCTTGGCACCAAGGGACCCAATTTCTGTACCACGTCGGCCTGCTCCAGCGGCTCGGATGCCATCGGTGCCGCGTACGAACTCATCAAACACGGCGATGCTCAGGTAATGTTTGCCGGCGGTACTGAGTCAATCATTAACCCGCTGGGCATTACCGCCTTCACCGCCCTGAAAGGACTTTCCACCAGGAACGATGCTCCCAAGGAGGCATCACGTCCCTTTGACGCCGAGCGTGACGGGTTCGTCATGAGCGAGGGTGCCTGTGTACTTGTCCTCGAGAAACTGGAGCACGCTCTTAAAAGGGGCGCCACCATACTGGCGGAAATCATCGCTTACGGAGCCACAGCCGATTCCTTTCACGTTACCCAGCCGATGGCAAACGGTGAAGGTGCCGCCAGGGCAATGCGAATCGCGCTGAAAAAGGCAGATATATCGCCAACGGAAATCGATTACATTAATGCCCATGGCACCTCTACCCAGTTAAACGATGCCATGGAGACACGGGCGATTAAATCCGCCTTCGGTGACTACGCCTATAAAGTGCCGATAAGTTCCACCAAGTCAATGCTGGGACACCTCATCGGCTGTGCCGGCGCCATCGAGGCAATGATCTGCATACTGTCCATCCGGAACGGCATTATCCCGCCAACCATCAACTACCACCACCCCGACCCGGATTGTGACCTTGACTACGTGCCCAATGTTGCCCGCAAGGCTGAAGTCAATACCGCATTATCCAGCTCGTTTGGTTTTGGTGGGCATAACTCAGTACTGGTACTCCGAAAATATTTCGAGGCATAAGCTTGAGTCGTTACCGCTGGAATCTGCTGCCACCGGCTCCGCACCAGTATCTGGTTGGCAACTCAAGTATTCCCCCCCTTATCACCCAGCTCCTGTTCAATCGCGGCTTGAAAGAACCCGCACAGGTAGCGTCTTTCCTCGATGCTGATGAAAGCCTCAGCAATGACCCGCTGCTGCTGACGGATATGCACCTAGCCATAGCCAGGATATACCGGGCTCTACTTTCCGGAGAGCCAATCGCCATATACGGTGACTATGACGCTGATGGCATCACGGCAACGGCCCTCCTCGTTCAGGGTTTATCCGCGCTCGGCGGTACTGTTATTCCCTATATACCGCACCGCCTGACTGAAGGTTACGGCCTGAAAACCACGGCACTGGAGAACCTCCGTCAGCAGGGCATCGGGCTCGTGGTCACCGTCGACTGCGGGATTACCAGCCTGTCCGAAGTAAAGAAGGCACAGAGAATGGGGCTGGACATCGTTATTACCGACCACCACACCCCGCTGCCCGAAATGCCGCCGGCGGTGGCGATTGTCAATCCGAAACTGGCCGGTTCGGCATATCCTTTTACGGAGCTGACCGGCGTTGGGGTGGCTTTCAAGCTGCTCCAGGCGCTCTACCAGAGTATTGGCCGGGGAGGGCAGCTTGAGGAACTGGTGGACTTAGCCGCGCTCGGCACCGTCGCCGATATGTCACCATTGCTGGGTGAGAACCGTTATCTGGTAAAAGAGGGGCTGAAACTGATGAACCGCAGCCCGCGCCTGGGCATCAGGGCACTCATTGAACAGGCAGAGCTGAGCGGTGGCATCCTTGACGCCGAATGCATATCGTGGGTTATCGCCCCGCGCCTGAATGCCGCCGGGAGGATGGAAAATGCTATGGCCAGCTACAAACTGCTTATGACCGACTCCCCCACTGAGGCCCGCCGACTGGCACGGTGGCTGGAGCAGAAAAACGCCGAGCGACAGAAATTGACCGCCAGCACAGTGGCACGGGCAAGGCAGCAGGTGCTTTCACAAGGCATTTCCCCGCTTCTCGTGGCCAGCGACGGTGACTATTTTCTCGGCATCGCCGGGCTGGTGGCCAGCCGCCTTGCCGATGAATTCTACCGTCCGACGTTGGTTGTCAGAACTGGTGAAAAGGTGAGCAGCGGTAGCTGCCGCAGCATCCCGGAGTTCAATATCATTGCCGCCCTGACGGAGAGCCGGCACCTTCTCTCACAATTCGGCGGTCACTCCCAGGCAGCCGGCTTCACCCTCCCGACCCGAAATCTTCCCCGGCTTGAGGAAACACTTCTGAACCTGGCCACTGACCAGCTCAGAGGGGTTGACCTGCGCCCCACCATTGATATTGACGCCGAGGTTGCACTGCCCGACCTGGGTGGAGACACTTTCCAGATGACACAGCAACTGGCACCTTTTGGTCGCGGCAACCCGTTACCAACCTATCTCAGCCGGCGCGTTGAAGTTATGGACTGCCGCACCATGGGCAACGGCGGCGAACACCTGCGTTTCAGGCTCGGACAGGGAGGTACCAGATGGGATGGCGTTGCCTTCCGACTGGGCAACTACCTGGCAGATGTCGCGCCAGCCCTTGACATCGTCTATAATCTGGAAATAGACCGCTGGCGCGGCAAGGAGACGCTCAGGCTTAATATTATGGATTTCGCACCGGCAGGCCAATCTTAAAGGACAGGCTTTAAATAGCGCAGTGGTCTGAATCAACCGCGGGGTATCGCTATTCTCTGGCCCGAGGCATCATAATCATGATTATGGCACCAACAAAGGTCGCCGCAGCCAGTGTTATCCATATGCCCTGATAGCTCCCCCAGGTGTCAAATACCCAGCCAGCGATAGGCGGTCCGGTCATGGTGCCAAGCATCAGAATACCCCAGGCAAAACCCATAATGGTGCCGAAGTTGCCCCGCCCGAAGTGCTCCCGCAGCAGTACGCCAACCATGGTATTAATGCCCCCGTATCCAAAGCCCACAAGAACCAGAAACGGCGCCAGCAACCATACCCAGCCCGGAGAGACGAACTCGAAACAGACCAGCCCGAGCGTAAGCAGGGTGAGCGCGAATGCTGCTAATCGCTTGGCCACGTACCTGTCCGAAAACCAGCCGAAACCAAAGCGCCCACCGATGCTCAGCAGCGGGATAGCGGTAGCCACCAAGCCTGATGTCGTCCGGGTGATGCCTATGCTGCTCAGGTACGGCATCACGTGTGTTATCACCGCCGGCATCACTATGAATTGAGGCATCACCGCCAGCAAAATAATCCAGAAGACGCGAGTCTTCATTGCCTGCCTGACAGTGATGCCTGCTTCCCTGGCTGGCAGTTTCATTGAACTTTTGTCAAAGACCGCCCGGCCGCTTTCTTCCCCGTCGGGCAGATAGCCATACTGCTCGGGTTTATGCCTCAGGATTGTTGAGAGCGGTAACCCGATAGCGAGCATCCCGGCACCCATAATAGCTATCGCCACCCGCCAGTCATAGACGTCAACCAGCCTCACCATCAGGGGCACCATCAAGCCGGCGGCACCGTAACCGCATATCGTGATGCCGGTAGCCAGGCCTACCCTGCGGCGGAACCAGTTGGCTACCGTGGTTACGGTCACCGAGATACCGCAGCTACTGATTCCCAGCGACATCAGGATAAAGGCAAGGTAAAACATGCCAATGGAGTGTACCTGGCTGAGCAGCATCAGCCCGAGTCCGATACAGATTACGCCGCCGAAGATAAGCTTCCGTGGCCCCCAGCGGTCGATTATTATACCGGCAACCGGGGCCAGCAGTCCGGCTTCCAGTCCGCGTATGGAAGCGGCTATTGAAATTGAAGTGTAACTCCAGCCAAACTCTGCGGCTATCGGCTCAAAAATAGCGGTGAAGCCGTAGAAAACCGCACCACTCACATACATGGCGATGGTGAAACAGGCAGCTACAACCCACCATCCGTAGAATATCCGCGGGCGCCTGGGCGAAGGCATTATTTCTCTGCCCTCACCCACCTCGTTCTGAGAACCAGTTGCGGGATGCAAATCGCCAGAACAACGACCGCAATAACCTGTGCCTGGTGCAGGCCAAAGAGGAACGGGGTTCCATCACGCA
>JABMRL010000124.1 GCA_013202615.1 Dehalococcoidia bacterium | reverse complement strand
GTTCATAATCACCGCATATTTGACCACGGCATTGGCCGCTACTCTAACCCCTGGTGAAAGGATTGAATTTTCCACCCTGCCTTCAATGACACAGCCATGCGATATCATGCTGTTGACCACATCACCACGGCGGGAAATGGTCGCCGGCGCCCTGGGTTCGTCTTCCTGAGTGCGAACCGGCCAGTCAGCGGTGAAACTGATGGATGGTGGCGATTCAAGCAATCTCATATTGGCTTCCCAGTAGCTGCGGATGGTACCAACATCCCGCCAGTATCCCTCAAAGTTATAGGCATAAAGCCGGCAGTTACCCACCAGCTGCGGAAAGATATTGCGGCCAAAATCGTGTTTCGACGAGCGCCGCTGGGCGTCTTCCTCCAGAATCTTATGAAGCAGTTCCTTCTGGAATACATACACGCCCATGGACACAAGGTCGCTCTTCGGTTCTTTAACCTTTTCCTGAAAGCCGATAACCTGCTGGTTCTCATCAACAGTCACCGTGCCAAACTGTAGAAGCTCATCTTTGGGCAGGCGGGTAACCGCTATGGTGGCATCCGCCTGGTTTTTACGGTGAAAATTAATCATATCAGCATAGTCCATCTTGTAGACATGGTCCCCGCTCAGTATCACCACCAGCTCTGTCTCCTGCTCCTCAACATACTGCCAGTTTTGGTAGACAGCATCCGCCGTACCTTTATACCAGCCTCGACCCTCCTCGCGTGTCAGGTATGGATTCAGGAGCTGTATTTTACTGTCGGGGCGGGCAAACCCCCAGGGCATACCGATGCCGATATGGTCCGCCAGCGAGCGCGGTTGATATTGAGTCAGTATGGCCACACTGTATATGCCGGAATTAACGCAGTTGCTCAGCGTGAAGTCTATAATCCGGTATTTACCGGCAAAGGGAATCGCCGGCTTAGTTCTCTCCACCGCCAGTATTCCCAGCCGCTCCCCCGTACCGCCGGCCAGGATAATAGCCACGACACCTTCCATGGTAATCGCCACCTCCCCTGTGCTGTTTTGGGTAGCTATCTACCCGGTTACCCGCAAATGCGCATTACGGGTGATTCCTTGATTTGTCAGGCTGCTTGTAACTGAAGCGCCGTATATCCTATTATATCTGTTCAGGCCGATATGTCAAATACCTTTCACCCAAAGGAGGATTTGTGATAAAGTGATAATGGGGATTGAAAAGGATAGGCAACCGTGCCTGCTTTACGGGTTTTTATCACCAATATGTCAGCGCCGATGCCGTTTTATCGAAAGGTCTACCTTCTGTTGCGAAATAATGCCATCAAGGTTGTAAAGAGGCAGAGCTGCTGCGGGCATCCCGGCGAGCCGGGTTGCTGAGAAAGCCAAGATTTCTCTCCCGGTGCGGGAGAGGGAAAGGAAGAGTGAGACATGTCTGTAGAGAAAGCTGGTGAAAAATATCGCTGCAATATCTGCGGCAACGAGGTGGTGGTTACTGAAGCCGGCGGTGGCACTCTGGTCTGCTGCGGCGAGGATATGGAAAAACTGAGTGACCCGACAGCTACCCAGAAGAACTTACCACCTGATGGGTAAGATGAGCCAGGAATAGAATTGCTCACTGTTCAGAGGATATATTTTGTATTACTTCGCCTACGGCTCTAATCTGAACCAGAAACAGATGAAAGAACGTTGCCCGGACGGCAAACCGCTGTTCACCGCTGTCCTGCCCAACTACAAGCTCGTTTTTGTCGGGTGGTCGCGGCAGTGGCGGGGAGGGGTGGCCAGTATAAAGTCTTTGCGCGGGGACCGGGTGCGGGGCGCTATCTATGAGGTTACGGAGTCCTGCCTGCAGAGACTTGACCGGTATGAAAGCGGCTACAGTCGACTTAAAATCACTGTTTTCGGTGAGGATGATGAGCCCATCGAGGCTATAACCTACATCAAAGACGGTAAGCTCGAAGATGCGGCGCCCTCGAAAGAATACCTGGCGGTTATCCAGCAGGGCCTGAGGGACTGGCGACTATTCTAAATTTGCGAGACGCGGATTGGATTTATAATGACCGGTGCAAAACGTACCCCGCTTTATGAAGAGCACTTGGAACTGGGTGCCAAGATGGTTGAGTTCGGGGGCTGGGAAATACCCCTCCACTACCCTCAGGGCATCCTTTCCGAGCACCTGGCAACCAGGAAATACGGCGGACTTTTTGACATCTCACACATGTGCCGGTTTCGCATCAGCGGTCGCGATGCCCTGCCCTTTCTGCAGTATGTCCTGACCGGTAACGCTGCGGCGCTGCTGCCGGGAATCGCTCAGTACACCATATTGCCAGATGAAACGGGCGGCGCCATAGACGACGGATATCTTTACTGTGTCGGCGATAACGATTATCTGCTGGTCACGAACGCGGCCAATGCGGAGAAAGACAGGCAATGGCTGCAGCAATACACTCCCAAATTCCCTGACCTGACCTTCGAGGACATCACGAGCAACCTGGCCATGTTTGCACTGCAGGGCCCGAAAACAAAGGCCGTGCTGGAAACCGTCCTCGGCAATAAAACCGGAATTCCCGAGCCTCTTCTGAACCGCCTGGCCAGCAGTCAATTCATGGGCACCGATGTCACCATTGCCAGAACCGGGTACACCGGCGAACCGCTTGGCTTTGAACTATTTCCACCCGCCGATACGGCGGCTTCTCTATGGCGCAAATTACTTGACACGGGCAAAGAGCACGGCATTGTGCCGGTCGGGCTGGGCGCCAGGGATACGCTAAGGCTGGAGGCGGGTTTCCCTCTCTATGGCCACGAACTGGGAACTGACGCCGATGGAAAAGCGATACCAATATTCGCCCTGTCCGCTGCCCGTTTCGCCGTCAGTTTCAGTCCCGTCAAAGGTGAATTCATCGGGCGCGAGGCACTGCACCAGCAGTTTCAGGAAGTTAAACTCAGGCGGGAAGGCAGGCTGGATACGCCTGAAGATAAGCTGCTCGTTCCCAGAAGCATTTTTTTAATGTCCCTGCCGGGCGACGGAATTGCCAGGGCCGGCAATCAGGTGCTGGTTGACGGCAGAATCGTGGGAAAAGTTACCAGCGGCACGGTGGTACCCTACTGGGAATTCGAAGGTTCCGGTACAATGGCCAGGCCCGGTGACGAATCCGCACGGCGGATTATCTGCCTGGCCTATCTCGATGCTGGTTTGTCTGAAGGACAGAAAGCAGAGGTCATCATCAGGGACAAACCGGTAAGCGCGGTCATCGTGCGCCGGCACATCGGCGGCGAGGCACCCCCCCACGCCCGCCCCCTGCTGCCCAACAATAGAAAAAATAATGCCTCCGCAAAAGGTGAAAAAGCAATGGAGGAACTGGCCGCCAACCTGGTGCAAAAAGCCCACGATAATACTACCTGGCGACAACAGCAGGCTATCAACCTGATACCGTCGGAGCAGACGGCATCACCGCTGGTAAAACTGCTCACCATTGCTGACCCATCGCACCGGTACGCCGAACACCGCAAGGTGGAAGCGCTGGGAAACATGGATGCGTTTTATTACCAGGGCACTAGGTTCATTGCCGAGGTGGAGAAGGAAGTACAGGAGCAATTAAAAAAGTTCCTCGACTGCTCGGAAGTGGAAGCGAGGCTCATCAGCGGTCTGATGGCCAATGCCACCACCTATAGCGGTATCGCGGATTACCTGAACCGGACCGACCGACACAGCGAACCGAGGCGGATGAGATATGTCATGAACCATCATATCGGGCGGGGTGGCCACCTGAGCGCACAGCCCATGGGCACGCTGAGGGACTTCGTTTCCATAGACCCGGCTACCGACCGATGGGCGGTGGTCAATTTCCCCGTTCTTACCGAAAACCCGTACCAGATAGACATCACCAGAGCCACCGAACTCATCGCCAGGTACCAGCCGGAACTCTTTATCTTCGGCAAGAGCATGATTTTATATCGCGAGCCGGTAGCGGAAATAGCCCGAATAATCGCCGATATGAAGCCGAAGCCAATCGTAATGTATGATGCGGCCCATGTCCTCGGGCTGTTCGGGCCTTACTTTCAGGAGCCGCTGAAGGAAGGCGCCGATATCGTCACCGGCTCCACACACAAGACTTTCTTCGGCACGCAGCGCGGTATCATTGCCAGCAATATGAGCCCGGACTCGGATTACTCCGAACTCTGGGGGAGCATTTCGCGGAGGTCTTTTCCGGGCAGCGTCAGCAACCATCACCTCGGTACACTGCTCGGCCTGCTCATGGCCGCCTACGAGATGAACGCCTACGGGCGCGATTACCAACGGCAGGTACTGGCCAATGCCAAAGCCTTTGCCCTGGCACTGAAGGAACGCGGGCTCCAGGTGGAAGGAGACCCCGCCGTCAACCACACGGAAACACACCAGGTCCTCCTGCGCGTGGGCTATGCCCGCGGCGTGGAGATGGCGGAGCGGCTGGAGGAAAATAACATCATCGTTAACTTCCAGGCACTGCCCGATGACGAAGGTTTCACCGCCAGCAGCGGCCTGAGAACCGGTGTCCAGGAGATGACCCGCTTTGGTATGAAGGAAGCCGACTTCGCCGAGCTGGCCGACTATATGGCGGCAGTCATCATTGAAAAAAAGAATGTCTCCCGGGAGGTCGCCCGCTTCCGGCAGAGATTCACCATTATGCACTACTGCCTGCCCGAGGAAAAAACCAGGCCGCTTGTTGATAAAATGCTGGGCAGTCTGTTAAAATCTTAAGGCCCCCGTCCAAGAATATTTTATGAGGTGATTGGCAATGCCCGGTATTCCATATCAGGAAATTAAACCCCCGCAACGTATTCTCCTCGGTCCCGGCCCCAGCAATGTCCACCCCCACGTCCAGCAGGCTATGATGGCACCCGTGCTCGGGCATATGGACCCATATTTTTACACCATCATGGAAGACACCATGAGCCTCCTGCGCTACCTTTTCCGGACCGAGAACAAGCTCACCTTCCCCATCTCGGCCACCGGTTCGGCGGGTATGGAAGCCGGCCTCTGCAATTTCCTGGAACCGGGTGACGTTGCCGTCATCGCGAATAACGGGTTCTTTGCCGACCGGATGATAAACATAGCCCTGCGCTGCGGTGCGGAGGTTATCCAGCTGGATGCCGAGTGGGGCCGCATCATTGAGCCCGAGGCAATCGAAGCCGCCCTTAAATCCCGGAAAAAAGTGAAGCTGCTGGCACTGGTCCACGCCGAGACCTCCACCGGCGTTCTCCAACCGCTCACCGAAGCTGCTCAATTGGCGAAGCAGCATGAGGCGCTGTTCCTGGTGGATGCGGTTACGTCTCTGGGAGGACACGAGCTGGCGGTGGACGACTGGGGCGTTGACATCTGCTACAGCTGCTCTCAGAAGTGCCTCAGCTGCCCGCCCGGGCTGTCCCCCATCACCGTCAGCCAGAAGGCCATGGACACCATCCCGAACCGCTCTCATGCTATACCAAGCTACTATCTTGACTTATCCCTGCTCTCCACGTACTGGATAAGGGACAAAGGCCAGCGAGCCTATCATCACACGGCACCCGCCTGCATGTTCTACGCCCTGCACGAGGCGCTGGCGCTCGTCGCCGAGGAAGGTTTGGAGGCACGCATCCAGCGTCATGCCAGGCATGGCGCCGCGCTTCAGGCTGGTCTGGAGGCGATAGGGCTCACAATGCACGTCCCGCCCGGCTACCGCCTCAACACATTGACCACAGTCCACATTCCGGATGGCATTGACGATGCCCGGATACGGCAGCGCCTCCTCAGCGACTACAGCATCGAAATCGGTGGCGGGCTGGGAACATTGAAGGGTAAGGTCTGGCGCATCGGGCTTATGGGCTATGCCTCCACCGAACAGAACGTATTGCTCATCCTCTCCGCACTGGAGAAACTGCTGGCGGAAGAAGGCTACAAGACGGAGACCGGCGCTGGAATCAAAGCGGCGGTACAGTCACTTCGGAAATAAGGTTAATTTCCCTTGCCGAACTGGCGATAGCTCTTTAGTATCTCGGCGATTATTTCGTCCGGCTCTTTTACCCGGTAATCGATTACGATATCGGCGTATTTGAAGTAGAGAGGCCTTCTCTCCTCATATATCTGCCGCAACGTCTTATATCTCAACCCCACGATTCCCCGGTCGAGGCCGCCCGTCAGCTTGGAGTAATTCAAATCAGGTATTTACCTGCCCGCTTTTTTGCCCTATACTACCTGACAATACCGTGACGGACGTTACAGTAACGATACTGCTGACCAGCGCGTCCTATATATCAGGATGTTGTCCCTTCTCTTTCTGGATCGGGCGGTGTGAGAGGCTTAATTCAGACGTCCGGGCCCTTTATCATCCTTACATTACGATAAATATCATTTTTTTTCTTTTTTATCTCTATATATACTTGACAGGCCGTGCTATAATAATTGCAGCAATTCACAATTGAATATCAGGCAATATCCACCTTTCGTTTGCATCTACAGTCAGAGGATAATTTAAAGCCTTCGGGCGAAAGGAGCGGACGCTTAAAGGGAACAATGATATTGCCCAAAATAATCGCCTGATGTCACGCGGGCTCAATGAAACTGGTGGACGGTTCAAATGCGTCACCGAAGACGGGCGCGGGTTCCACCGGGTGAGAGTTCGGAGCACCACGCTGAGTCCCCCACTGAACAGAATTCTTTACCTTTTTGGGTAATTAGTATCCCCCGAGCAGCAAGTTCAATAGCAGCCAACTCTCTTCAATTTTCAGCATTATTATTTTCGTTGAATGATATATTTACATTGCCAGAATCAAGATTCAGGGCGAATGCCCAAAAGAATAAAAGGGGGTGATAAATTTCAAAACAAACCAATGGATAGCTGGATTAAAAATTCTCTGAGGAGGAGTAAATGAAGAAAGGAAGAATAATTACCGCAGTTCTGGTACTGGTACTTATCTGCAGCGTCATCGTCGCCGGCTGTGCGGCACCAGCTCCCACACCAGCTCCCACTCCAGCTCCAGCCCCTGCACCAGCTCCAGCTCCAGCACCAGCACCGGCTCCAGCTCCTGCACCAGCTCCCACTCCAGCACCATCACCAGCCCCAGCTGCACCGGCAGAAGTAATCACTTTGATAGGACAGTCCTCCCTGCCCGCCGGAATGCCGGTAACCTGGGGTATGGAGAATTTAGCCAAGCGAATTGAAATCGCCAGTCAGGGACAGCTTATCATGAAAGCTCACCCCGCCGGCGCCATCTGCCCGGCAACCGAAGAGCACAAGGCTCTTCAGACCGGCGTGCTTGACTGGGCCGGCAGCGGCGGCGGCTATATGAGAGGCGACATACCGTGGGGCGGCTATATCATTCAGCCGGTAGCCGGCATGCCTCCGGAACAGCTCCAGATATGGCTTGACAACGAGGGTTGTGACATAGCCAACAAGTGGTTCGAGACACTGGGGTGGGATTTATACTTTCCTCCTGGTACTGGTTTCGCCGGGCCACCCGAGATATTCGGCCACTTTCAAAAGGAGTTGAATACCGTCGCCGACCTGGATGGGATAAAGATGCGATGCTCCGGTGACGGTGGCACCGTCCTCGGCCGCATGGGCGTCGGCCCGCTCTTCATGCCCCTGGGCGAAGTCTTCGAAGCCATGCAACGCGGCCTCATTGACGCCTACGAATGCAGTTCCCCACGCTTTGACTGGGAAATGGGCCTGAATGAAGTGGGCAAGTACATCTATATGTGCCCGGTACGGGCGCCCACCGAGGTCTATATGTTTCTGCTGAAGCGGAGCGTGTTTGAGGCGCTGCCCGACCACCTCAAGGTCCTCATTGAGGACATGGGCGTGGCGGAGACATGGGACTACCATAACCAGCTCATCGCCGGCGATGTCGAAGCGCTCCAGAACTTCAGAGACTACGGGAACATCGTGCAGCCTCTGCCCGAGGTAATAGTGGAGGCGTTCGGTAAAGAGGCCATAAAATACATCGATGAAGAGATGGCCAAGGACGCCGGATTTATGGAGGTAGCGCAGTCCCAGCGTGATTTTGCCAAGAACTGGAATGATTTGTACGGGCTTCCTTCCTGGGCCAAATGGTCATTCAAGTAAAGCCCGGTTAGCTACCGACAGCCAAATTCAATTTAGCCCCGCTCCGGAGCTAAGCCCGGAGCGGGGCATGGTAAAGGATAAAATTTGAAAGATTAAAACAGAAAATGAGAAGGATAATTAAAGCGATAGACCGTCTTAATGACAGGGTGGGCATGGCAGTGAGGTGGCTTTCCGTCCTCATTATCGCTATCATCTGTATTGAGGTGTTTATGAGGTATGTGCTTAACCACCCGACGACAACACTGCCGATAACGGCCGTCATGACCGCGGCCTCCATGTATGCCCTTTCCTTCGGCTTTGTCCACCTCAACCGCCGCCACATCAGGGTGGATGTTCTTTACACCCACCTGCCAACGTGGGCCAAGCTTACCATCGACGTGGTTTGCGCCCTGCTCTTTCTCCTGCCGCTTATCGGTCTGCTTGTCTACGCCGGCTGGAACTGGATGTGGTTTGCCTGGGAAACCAATGAGAAGAACCTGTTTAGCTGGTGGTATCCCATAATGGGCCCGGTACGAACCGCCATCTTTATTGGCTTTGTTTTGTTTGCCCTCCAGGGTATTGCCACGCTCTACCGTGACATCTATTTTCTGGTGAGGGATGAAGAGCTATGATTGATATTAGCCCAGAGATAGTCACTATAGCCATGCTCGGTGGTATCCTGCTTTTCGTCATGCTTGGCTATCCCCTGGCCATCGTGGTCGGTGGTATGGGCATCGTCATGGGAATCGCCATGTTCGGGCCAATTATCGCACTGGAAGTCATCTACCACCGTGTTTTTGGCTTGCTGAATAACTATGTCCTCATGGCGGCGCCGGGTTTCATCTTCCTGGGCATCATGCTGGGGTACTCGGGCATAACCGAAAAAATGTTTGCCGCCATGTATCTGTGGCTCAGCGGTTTCAGGGGTGGGCTGGCCATAGTCACCGTGCTACTCGGCACCATCCTGGCCGCCTGTGTCGGCATCATCGGCGCTTCGGTCACGGCGCTGACCATCATCGCCCTACCCGCCATGATAAATCGAGGTTACAATAAGGCTCTGGCCAGCGGTGCGGTATGTGCCGGCGGCACCCTGGGCATACTGATTCCTCCCAGCATCATGCTGGTAATCTACGGGCCAATGGCACAAATCTCGGTAGGCAAGCTGTTCTTTGCCGCCTTTATCCCCGGGTTCATGCTTTCCGGATTATACTGCGGCTACATCGCCATACGCTGTTTCTTACAGAAAGAAATAGCACCCTCCGTGCCTTTAGAGGAAAGGGCGGTCTCCTGGGGGAAGAAATCCTGGGACCTGCTCACCTCCATGGTGCCGCCAGTGGTACTTATCCTGGCGGTGCTGGGCAGTATTTTCATGGGTATCGCTACCCCCACCGAGGCTGCCGCCGTCGGTGCTCTTGCCGCCACGCTTATGGCCATCGCTTACCGCCAGTTCAACTTTAAAATCCTTAAGAATACCATGACCGAGACGATAAAGGTCACCGGGATGGTACTGCTGGTCGGTGCCACCGCTTTCGCCTTCGTCGGCATATTTATGCGCGGCGGCGGCGGCGATATCGTGAAAGAGATCATTCTGAGCGCCCCCGGCGGGAAGTGGGGCATCTTCGCCATTATCATGTTCGTCGTTTTCCTGCTGGGCTATTTTATCGACTGGCTGGGGATACTGTTCATTATCATTCCCATAATCTCACCGATTGGCGCAGAGCTCGGTTTTGACAAGCTCTGGTTTGCCATGATGATATGCATTAACCTGCAGACGTCTTTCCTGACCCCTCCCTTCGCCTACGCTATCTTCTACCTCCGCGGTGCCGCTGACCCATCTCTTGGGGTAACCACGGGTGACATCATCCGTGGGGTATGGCCTTTTATTATCCTCATCGTGACTGCGCTGGCACTGTGCATCATCTTCCCCCAGATAATCCTCTGGCTACCAGGGCAGATGATACGCGGCTTCTAACAGTAATAGAAATCTCTGCCCAAATAACCGCCCCGATTTTATCGGGGCGGTTCCTCTTTTGCGTACGAGAATTACCCGGCTTTCATCGGGGGACAGCCTCTTTTCAGTGCCAAGAGTTCTCAAACAATCGCATCATCTTCGTGTTGTCATTTCCTACGCCTGACATTATAATCTTAACGGTGCAAAAATAATCGCACATTCGTAAATTTCACTGATACGGTGCACCATATAATCGCGACGGGAAGGAACAAATAACGATGTCTGCAGAAAGGGTGACCGGAATGAAAAAAAGAATCGCGGAGCGCGTGGCCAGAGTGTCCGACGTCGGCTTTGCCAAATTTTTAAACCTGTTTCACTCTCTGGAAGGCGGCATTTCACTGAGTGTCGGTGAGCCTGATTTCCCCACGCCCTGGCATATCTGTGAGGCCGGCATTGAAGCTATGAAGAAGGGTATCACCAGTTATACACCTACGGCGGGATTCCTCGAACTGCGAGAAGCCGTTGCCAGCCATCTGGAAAAGCTCTACGGCATAAAATATGACCCGGAAACCGAAATCGTCATCACCGTCGGCTCCAGCCAGGCGATGGACCTCGCCTTCAGGACGACTCTG
>JABMRL010000123.1 GCA_013202615.1 Dehalococcoidia bacterium | reverse complement strand
ATAACCTCAACGTCCGCATTTGTGTGGGCGGATACCTTATCCGCCGTATCCCGGCACTGCGCCACCAGGGCATGGTGCCTGGCCAGGCGGATGACCAGAATTTCCGAAAGGATATTGAACAGGGCCAGAAACGGACCGGCCAGCTGGAACCATTTCCGGCCGCAGAAGTGGCCCAGCAAGGTGACCGAAGGTATGCCGAATTTCCGGGCGATGCGGGTTGCCGGCACCGTTGGAACGTAGCTGAGGTTATATATTATGTCAATGTCCCTTCCTCGCAACCATTTTTTCAGATATGATTGCAGCCTCAAGGCAAAGGCAAACCGATGTGCCAGGTTTCCGGTGGCAAACGGCCGAAATATCTCGACTCCTTCTTTTTCCTCATAATCAGGTTCGCCATCACGGCGCGCAGTAATAACATGAAGCCGGTGGCCTTTCCGGGTGAGCGCACCGCATAGTTTCCACAGCGATAACTCGGCACCGCCATAAGGGTAAAAATGTTCGGAAACCAACAGTATTTTCATTGTTTTCATTTTTGATTGATAATCCATAGTGCCGCCGCATAAAGGTCGGGCGCGGTGTAATCAGGTGAAGCCTCCGGCTCGCTCTCAGCGGTGTCGGGCGAGAGCAACACGGTACAGCATCCGGCATTTCGACCAGCCTGAATATCCATCGGCGTGTCTCCCACCATGAAGGACTGTTCGAGGTCAATATCGTGCTCTTTCGCCGCCTGCAGAATCATTTTCGGCTTTGGTTTGCGACATTCGCAGTTGTCGTCGGGGTGGTGGGGGCAGTAGTAGATGCCATCAATACGGGCGCCCTCTTCAGTTAATTCCCGCCGCATTTTCTGGTGAATCCGGTCGAGCATCTCTTCATTGAAATAGCCGCGGGCAACGCCGGACTGGTTGGTAACCACGATTACCTTGTAGCCATGCTCGTTGAGCAGTTTGATTGCTTTCGCGGTGTTTGGAAATAGTATAAAATCCTCGGGACGGCGGCAATACGGTACATCTATGGCTATCGTCCCGTCCCGGTCAAGAAATACTGCACGGTTAGCCACTGGCAAATTTCTCCTTTTCAGGGATTAAACAACATAGATTATTTTGCTTCCTTCCGGTTCGAAGGAAAATTCCAGAACCGACAGGTCGCTGAGTGCCTTCCTGACCGCCGGCTGCTTCGGTTTCGGGCAGTACAGGAGCAGAAAACCACCTCCCCCGGCCCCGAGCACCTTGCCGCCCAGCGCTCCGGCACCCAATGCTCTTTCATAGCACTTATCAATTTTATCAGTGCTTATGCCGCTGGCCAGCTCTTTCTTCAACTGCCATCCGTGGTGCAATACTTCGCCAAAGATATCCGCCGTGGCATTATCATTTAACTGGTTTTTCAAGCTAACGGCTATATCGCGTATTTCTCTCAGGTTCACCATCTTATCGGGCTGCCGTGTTCTTTCCTTCTGTTCCCGTAAAATGCTGCTGGCCTCATGAATATCACCGGTGTACAGAAGCAGCAGGTTTTGAGCCAGCTCATCTTTATGTTCCGCTGACCAGATAATCGGCTCGGCGGTGACGCTTTCGTCGGGATTGAATTGAAAATAACGGAGCCCGCCGTAGGCGGCGATATACTGGTCCTGCTTGCCGGCAGGTTCGCCCAGGACGTCGATTTCAATACGGCAGGCGTCCCTGGCGAGCTCTTCCGCCGACTTGAGGGTACCTTTGTAGGCATAGAGAGCGTTCAACAAACCAACGGTAAAGCTCCCGGAAGAGCCAAGTCCGGCTCCGGCATGAACGTCAGCTACCGAGGTAATCTCTATGCCCCGGCTTATCCCGACCAGTTTCAGAGCTTCCCTGACCAGAGGATGGCGTATATCGTCTGCACGGTCAACTATCTCCGTTTTAGCGTAATAGCTGACCCTTATGGCGTCCGTGAAACGCTTGTTGACGATAATATACATGTATTTATTTATCGCCGTGCTCACTACCGCCCCTGCTTCGCTCTGGTAGAATTCGCGCAAATCGGTGCCGCCACCAGCGAAACTTATCCGGAACGGAGTACGAGTGATAATCATCGCGTTCCTTCTTCCAAAAAGTCTTGGAAAACCTGTTGCTGCTCGGGCGTGCCGATATCGTAAAACCGTTGCCCGGTGATATGGGCCACCAGCTCCTCCTGCTCTATCAGCCGACGATATATCCCGTCTTCGAGAGAAAACTTAACTTCCTCCGGGACAGAATCCAGTACTTCCTTCTGGAGAACTATGGCGCCCGCTTCCACGT
>JABMRL010000122.1 GCA_013202615.1 Dehalococcoidia bacterium | reverse complement strand
CTTGAGACCGGAGTGCCGGTTATCAACGGCATCATCACCACGGAGACACTCGAACAGGCCGTGGAACGTGCCGGCTCCAAAGCGGGCAACAAAGGATTTGACGCTGCGGTCAGCGCCATCGAGACGGTGAACCTGCTTAAGTCTATGGACTAGCGTCACCAGCAGGCAAGCCTCTATTGATTCGTCGGCATTAATAATCAGCAACCGGCGAAATCAATCAGTCGGTGACTTTGCAGACACTGTCCCCGCTTCGTACCCGTTCCGTCACCTTCACTCCAATGGCATCACCGGCTTTGGCTTCAGTGACGTCCGCATTGTTGATCTGCATCGAGTTCACCGTAAATTCGATGTCAGTGGTGTGTCCCTTGATGTGGACCAGGTCACCCACTTTCAGCGTACCGGTGAGCTCAATGCCGGCGACCACCGGATGAGCGAAGAAATCGCTTACCTTCCCGATTTCCTCCTCAGGCATTTGACTCCCTCCTTACTGAAATCCGTTATTAATAAGCTTTTGGTTTTGAAATTATACTCCCGCGGCTTTTATAAATCAATACAGGACGCTCTGTTTTGACATATTGTCCTCCGGTACGTATAATTTAGTTAATCAAACCCATTGGGAGGCCTTGATTTGGCACAGGACAGGAAAGCCGCTTCCGTGGCTGATGATAGAAAAGCCGAAATCGAACGTATCAACAAGCGCCTGAATATGCTTGACGACCGCCTGGACAACATCGACTCCATGGTTACTGTCGTCGCCGAGCGGGTGATGAAACAGCCACTAACGGTCAATGTCACCTGCTCCAAATGCGGACAGTCAATAGAAATCGCCCTCATTGGCCTGGAAAAGCCGAGGAAATAAGAGCCTATCAACAACCATTGATATCCCCTCTTTTGGGTACCAGGCGCCGCTCCCTCTCTAGCAAGCCAGCCCCATAGCGGAACGACCAGAGAGTCATCAGGCAGCGAAAGACGTAGTTTACCGGCATGACAGTACTGACAATCATCGCCCTTTACTTCATAATCATGCTCGCCGTTGGCATGGCTAGTCGACGGAAGGTGAAAAGGGCTGATGATTTTTTTGTGGCCGGAAGAAAAAGCTCTTCCCCACTCATCGTCGGCTCGCTGCTGGCCACGATTATCGGTAGCTCAGCCACTCTGGGCATGGCGGGACTGGGTTTCAAACAGGGGCTGACGGGAGCGTGGTGGCTGCTGGTGGGCAGTATCGGGCTGGTGTTCCTCGGCCTTTTTTTCGCCAAAAGGGTCAGGAAGCTGGCACTCTATACCCTCCCCGAGCTGGTCGAAAAGCAGTATGGCCAGCGGGTGGCCCTGGCGGCTTCCATTCTCATCGTCGTTTCCTGGCTAGGTATCATTGCCGCTCAGATTATCGGCGCCGGAAAGATAATGAGCATCCTGGGAGTTGGCAACCCAAACGTCTGGATGGTGATTTTCACCGCCATCTTCGTCACCTATACCGTGCTGGGCGGCCAGTATGCCATCATCCGCACCGATTTCCTGCAGTCACTGGTAATTTTCGCGGGCATCTTCGCCAGCCTGTTTTTATTTCTGGACAGACTGGGAGGCTGGGGAGGACTGATGAACTCACTGCCAGCCGAGCGATTTTCTTTTCCGCTGAGCCCGCAATTTGACGGCGCCGCGCTGGCGACTCTCCTGCTGCTCGTCGGCCTGACCTACGTAGTCGGGCCGGATATGTACTCCCGTATCTTCTGCGCGCGGGATGATAGAACGGCAAGGACGGCTACTTTATGGACCGCGTTGCTTATCATCCCTCTCGCCTTCGCCGTGGCTATAATCGGCATGGGTGCCGCCGTCATGTTCCCCGACATTACACCCGAACAGGCATTTCCGACGGTCATCAGCGAATTGTTTTCCCCGCTTCTGAGTGGTATCGTCCTGGCCGCATTGCTCTGCGCCGTGATGTCCTCCGCCGATACCACCCTGTTGAGCGCCAGTACCATACTGACCGTAGATATAATCGGACGATTCAAGCCCACGGAAAACCCGGAGAACGTGCTTCCCCGCTCCAGGTGGGCAATAATTCTGCTCGGCATATGCGCGCTCGTCATCGCTCTGATGCTCGATGGCATTATCAGCGCCCTTCTTTTTGCCTATACGGTCTACGCTTCCGG
>JABMRL010000121.1 GCA_013202615.1 Dehalococcoidia bacterium | reverse complement strand
TGTTGCCCATGATATTCGGCATCATCCCCGTGGACGGCGATTTCTGCCCCGGTGGCCTCTTTCACTTCTTTCAGCCCGGCGATATGGTCGCAGTGTCCGTGGGTGAGGACAATGAGTTTGATTTCCAGACCAAGTTCTTTAACGCTCTGCAGGATGCTCCCCGCTTCATCCGCCGGGTCAATGATAATTCCTTCTCTGGTGGCCTCGTCACCGACAATGTAGCAATTAGATGCCAGTGGCCCGACGGCCAGTGATTTAATAATCACAGTGCTCTCCCGTATCAATCTTAATAGTGAAAAGCGCCAGCCTTCACTGACGCCGACTCTGCATTTTACCATTGTACGCGGTCCTGCTCAAGGAAGGAGTCTTGTTATACGAGTGCCGGATACGTTAAAATATATTATGATACCCCTTCATGTTACCAGCGCCAGCAAGGCAGGAAAATTCCATTAATGGTTGATATTCATCCTTTTCGTGGTGTCCGTTATAACCAGGCGATAATAAGCGACCTGGCACGGGTAATCTGCCCACCTTACGATATCATACCTCCGCATATGCAGTCGGAACTCTACGAGCGCAGCAAGCACAATTTCATTCAGCTTGAGCACACACGAGAGCTGACTCAGGATACCGCCTCGGAGAATAAGTACACCCGGGCTGCAGCTACGTTGACCCGGTGGCTTGCTCAGGGGATTCTCGCGGTTGAGGAAACACCGGCCGTTTACCTGCACGACCACCATTTTCGATATCAGGGGCAGGAATACCGGAGAAGAGGTATTATCACGCTGGTCAGGCTGGAAGAATGGGAAAGTCGGGCTATACGCCCTCACGAAGGTACGCTGGCCAATCCTAAAAGTGACCGGCTCAGGTTATTGCGTGCACTCCAGGCTGATGCCAGTTCCATTATGGCCCTCTTTGAAGACCGTAATAATAAAATTGCTTCGGCGCTGGCAGCCAGGGAGAAGGACGAGTCGGTAATTCGTTTTAATGCCGACAGCGGTGAAAAACACTTTTTATGGGCCATCAGTGAAGCGGAGACGCTGGCTCAGTTGCGACAGCATCTGGCTCATCAGCCCATCTATATTGCTGATGGGCACCATCGCTATGAAAGCGCCCTGGCTTACCAGCGGGAGCAACGTGAGAACCTGGCGAAATCTCACGGGGATGAAGGGTTCGATTTCGTGATGATGGAGCTCGTTGATTTCGCTGACCCCGGCCTGGTTGTCCTGCCGTCGCACAGACTGGTTCGCGGCCTGCCAGCCAAGAGGATGGATAAAATTATAGATGAGCTGGCCTCACTGTTTCAGTTGCAGAAACTACCGTTCGACTCGCCTGATGTCTGGCAAAAAGTAAACGACTTTCTGGCCGGGAATGAAGGTCAAGGGAAAATAGCTATTTTTGGGCTGGACGGTCGGAATATACTCCTTATAAAGCCGCATGATTTAACGTCGCTGGATGAGCTCATGTCTGATTCCCGTTCGGAGCAGTACAAGAGGCTGACCGTCAGTATTCTGGACCACGTCATACTGGAGAAACTGTTGGACCTGAAGCGGGAACAGGCGGTGGAAGCACTGGCCTACAGCCATGACCAGGCTGACGCCGTAAATATGGTTCTCAACGGCCAGTATCAGCTGGCCTTCCTGATAGGCCCGGCGAAGGCAGACGTGATAAAAATGATTGCAGATGTCGGCGACCGGATGCCCGGGAAGTCAACCTACTTTTACCCCAAGCTGCCTTCGGGGCTGGTATTCTATCGGATGGCAGACCGTTAGCACGTTATTAAATCGTCGGGTTCGATTGACGCTCTATCTTGTCCTGTGTTACCATAGAGACGTCCCAGATAGCAGGTAAGCACGGGGTTTGCATAGAGCCCCTTTTTCATTTTATCCTTGTAGTAGGTTATATTTAATCTACAGGCAATTAATGACAGGGGAAACTGGCGATGCTGGTTGAGGAAGAGCTGGCCCGAATTTCACCGGCAAAGGATACGTTCGTCACCGTTGGTGTTTTTGACGGCGTGCACCTCGGTCACAAGCATCTGATTTCGCAGCTGGTGGGTAAGGCGGAGCAGGAAAACTCGCTGAGCGCCGTGGTAACTTTTCGACAGCACCCCCAGGAGGTACTGCGTCCTGATGTCATATTGCCGTTTCTTACCAGCCTGGCGGAGAGGGAGAAGCTGCTCGAAAATGAAGGTGTGGATATTATTATCCCGCTCACCTTTACTGCTGAGACCTCTAAATTAAGTGCACGTGAATTTATCGGCCTGCTCAGAAAACATCTGCGCATGCGCGGTATGGTAATCGGCCCTGATTTTGCCCTGGGCAGAAAACGAGAAGGTGGCGCAGATGCTCTTCACGCACTGGGACGTGAACTGGGTTTCAGCGTTACCGTGGTGCCTCCCGTGGTAATTGATGGAGAGATTGTGAGCAGCACGGCAATCAGGCAGGCTCTGTCGGGCGGAGATGTGCACAGGGTCCGGCGACTGGCCGTTCGGAACTTCAGCCTCCGGAGTTATGTTGTCGCC
>JABMRL010000120.1 GCA_013202615.1 Dehalococcoidia bacterium | reverse complement strand
TTTTCCAGTTTTTCCGCCCGCTCCTGCAATATCTGGTCGCCGGAAGCCGCTGCGATTGCCCAGCCCAGACACCCCCTGGACAACCTGGCCAGGAGTCTGGCCTGTTCTGGTTCAATTCCCCAGCGCTTCTGGAGAGCTTCTTCCATTTCAGGAGAAGGAAGCGGGGTCAGTTCCAGGCGCTGGCAGCGCGAGACCACCGTTTCCGGCAGGAGCCTATCATTCGTGGTCAGCAAAAGGAAAAGCTTTTTATCCGTGGGCTCCTCCAGCGTTTTGAGCAGGGAGTTTGCTGCCTCAATCGACAGCAGTTCCGCGTCTTCAATGATAAACACTTTGCATTTACCTTCAAAAGGAGGCAGATTGGCTGAGTGCTGCATATCCCGCACCTGGTCAATGCTGATAAGTTTGGCTTCACCGACATCTTCATTCCGGGTCAGGTTAATTACCTGGACATCGGCATGATTGCCGGAAGCGATCTTCTGACAGGACTGACAATCTCCACAGGGCGGTCCCGGAGACTCACAGTTCAGGGCCTGCGCCAGATTGAGCGCCACCGTCATCTTGCCCACGCGTGGTGGGCCAACCAGCATATAGGCGTGAGCGAGGGTGCCCTGCTCCAGGCCACGCTGTAGAATGGATACCACCCTATCCTGCCCTACTACCTGCCACATGCCAAATTATACCTTTCAGACCACATCATGCCGGAGCAAGTCCTCATACGTTTCCCGTCGGCGGACAAGGCGTGCCCTGCCGTCATTGACCATCACGATTGCCGGTTTCAGCGAGGCATTATAGTTGCTGCCCATCGCCAGGCAGTAGGCACCGCAGTCAGGCACCGCCAGTATATCTCCGGGGGCAATTTCGGGAAGGTCGATGTCCTTGATAAGAATATCACCGGACTCACAGAACTTGCCGGCAATGGTAACCTTCTTCTTCTCTTTATCGTTCATCCGGTTCGCCACCACGGCTTCATACCGCGCGTCATAGAGGGCGGGACGGATATTATCCGCCATGCCACCATCAACGGACACGTAACATCTTATGCCGGGTATTTCCTTGACCACGCCCGCTCTATACAGCGCCACGCCTGCCCGCCCCACTATTGACCGGCCCGGTTCGATTATGAGCTTCGGCAGTTCAAGGTTTTGCTGCCGGCATTTCTCGGTCACCGTGGCTGTTATCATCTCGGCATAGTCAGCTACCGGCGGTGCCGTCGAATCAACCGTATACTGGACGGCAAAGCCGCCGCCAACGTCAAGCTCTTTGAGTTCAAAGCCATGTCTGGCCTTCATCTCGGCAGCCAGGTCCATGATAACCCTGATGGCGTCCCGGTAGGGCTCGACCTCGAATATCTGCGAGCCCAGATGGAACTGCAGGCCTACCAGATTCAAGCCGGGTGCCGCCATTGCCCTGCTAACCGCCTCATCGGCACTGGCGAGAGGGATGCCGAACTTGCTGTCCTCAACGCCGGTCGAGATATGCCTGTGCGTGTGCGGGTCAACGCCAGGCGTCAGCCGCAGCAGGACATCGGGCGCGGCACCTCGCTGGACGGCCATTCCTGCCAGCATATCCAGCTCCTGAAAATTATCGATGACAATCCGCCCGACCTTGGATTCCAGGGCCATATCGAGTTCCCCTGCGGACTTATTGTTGCCGTGGAAATAGATTTTTTCCATCGGGAAATCAACGGAACGGGCGATGCTAAGCTCGCCTCTGGAGACAACGTCCAGCCCGAGCCCCTCATCTTTGAGGATAACCGCCAGCGCCCGGTTGACAAATGCCTTGCCGGCGTAGACAATCGCCACGTCCGGATAGCGCTTGCCGAACTCGTTCCTGAATTCAGCGCACTTCTGCCGCAGCGTCTGCTCGTCGAAAATATATAAAGGCGTGCCGAACTCTTCCGCCAGCGCCACCGTATCGCAGCCACCGATGACAAGATGGCCCTTCCCGTCGACTTCAGCCGTCGGCGGAAAAAGCACCAGTCTGGATTCATTCTGTCCCGTAGTCATACTACCTCCTGCTTAAATGTTAGCAACGCCCCGCGCCAAAGTCAATTGAAGAGGTGAACTTGCCATCGACAGTCCACTGTGTAATAATTTTTGAGCCGAATGTTCACTTGGAAAGTGAGTTAATGCTGCCTATGGATATTATCTCGGAAGCTTTAAGCAAAGGCCATAATGCTCTGAATGAGTATGACGCCAAAAGATTCTTGTCCGGCTTTGGCATCCCGGTATGCCGTGAAATCATCGCTGGCGATGTCGATTCTGCGGTGAAAGAAGCATCGAAAACCGGTTTCCCTGTGGTCCTGAAAGCGTCCGGGAAAGACCTCTTCCATAAAACTGAGGTACAGGGCATCGCCCTGAACCTGAAAGACGAGGCAGAGGTAAAGCGGGAAGCTGAGCGTTTGTTACGTATACCCGGCAGCGAAGCGGTGCTCGTGCAGGAGATGGTGAAGGGTGAGCGGGAGCTGGTCTGCGGGCTGATTCGCGATGCCCATTTCGGACTCTGCGTCATGTTCGGGCTCGGTGGCATTATGACCGAAGTCTTTAAGGACATCGTTTTCCGCGTGGCGCCCCTGACCACCCAGGATGCCCGGGAGATGGTACAGGAAATTCAGCATAAAAAGCTGCTCGAGACCTTCCGCGGCGAAGCCGCCGCTGACCTCGAGGCGCTGGCCGGCATTCTGGTCAAACTTGGTGAAATCGGCCTGCAGCACGGCAACATACAGTCTATCGATATCAATCCGCTTAAAGTCAGACCTGATGGTAAGCCGGTCGCCGTGGACGCGCTGGTCACCTTGAGCAAAGAGCCGGCAAAGCCCGCAGTTAAAACAGCCCCGAAGAAGGACCTGACAAAGCTCTATGAACCTGAAAGCATCGCCGTGATTGGAGCCTCCGTTACCCCCGGCAAGGCCGGCCACACCGTCGTGAATAATATTCTGGCCAACGGCTACAAAGGGAAGGTCTACCCGGTTAATCCCAGGGGCGGTGAAATCATGGGTTTACCCGTCTGCTCATCAATCGCCGAATTGC
>JABMRL010000119.1 GCA_013202615.1 Dehalococcoidia bacterium | reverse complement strand
TCTTTGCCTTCCGCTTTCTCAATTCAACGGCAATAGCGTTGCGCAGGATTTGGTTGGCGCCTTCGTATATCTGGGTGATTTTGGCGTCCCGCATCATCTTCTCGACCGGATAATCCTTCATGTAGCCGGTACCTCCACAGATCTGCAACGCATCCGTGGTTACCTTCATCGCCACGTCCGAGGCAAAGACCTTGGCCATGGCTGACTCTTCCGTAATCTTCTTGGTGCTGCTGTCCCCCATCCTCGCCGCGGCATAGACCAGCGCCCGGGCCGCTTCAGTCTGAATGGCCATTTCCGCCAGCATGTCCTGCACCACCGGCAGGGTGATAATAGGGTGGCCAAACTGGACACGCTGCTGGGCGTAATCCACCGCCGCCTCGAGCGCTCCCTGCGCTATGCCCACCGCCTGTGCTCCTATCCCCGGTCGCGAGCGGTCAAAAAGCCGCATCGCCTGGATAAACCCCAGGCCCTCCTTACCGATGAGGTTCTCCTGCGGGACAAGGCAGTTGCGGAAAACGAGCTCTCCCGTGGCTGAGGCCCGGATGCCCATCTTTTTCTCTTTCTTGCCGAAAGTAAAGCCCGGCGTGTCCTTTTCCACGAAGATGGCGCTGGTGCCACGGGCGCCTCTGGTCTTGTCGGTCAGGACAATTACCGTGTAGAGCTCCGCCTCGCCGGCGTTGGTAATGAACTGTTTGGTACCGTTGAGCCGATAGCCACCTTCAACTTTGTCCGCAGTCATCTTGATGGCGCTGGCGTCGCTGCCCGCCGTGGCCTCGCTGATGGCGAACGCGGTCAGTCTCTTTCCGGCGGCAATATCCGGGAGGTATTTCCGTTTCTGCTCCTCGGTTCCATACTCTATCAGGGTGTATGAGCCAAGCGCATTTACCGCGTAGGTGGCCGCCACGCCGCCGCACACCCGACTCAACTCCTCTACCACCAGACATAGCTCCAGGCAGCCACCACCCAGCCCTTCATACTCCTCCGGTATGAATACGCGGAACATATCGGCATCGGCCAGGTCTTTAATTATTGCCCAGGGGAACTCTTCTTTCTCGTCCAGTTCGGCACGGACCGGCAGAATCTTCTCTTCGGCAATCTTCCTGGCCAGACTTTTTATGGTCTTCTGCTCTTCAGTTAAGAAATATTCCAAGGAAATGCTCCTTTCCTATCCCTTCGATAGCCTTATTCGAATGTTCCACCATTGGCCGATAACTTTGTGAGGCACTAAAAAAATATCCCGACAAATTAAAAAGGTCAAATAAAATTATAAGTAAATTACCTCATCAGCGTCAAGGTAAGAGCTTGACAGAGCCCTTTGCGGTGGCTATACTACCGATTGCGAAGTACAAACAAGGATGGTCAGCCTGGTATAAAGGGGGTGTCTCAGATGGCAGCCAAGGCATTTGTTTTGATTGAAACAGAGGTGGGTAAAACCAGAGATGTCGTTAATGCACTGCAAAAATTAAAAGGTGTTAATTCAGTTGATACCGTGACGGGCCCCTACGATATCATTGCCATCCTACAGGGTGATAGCCTGAATGATATCGGCAACCTGGTTACCGGAAAGATTCACCCTATTTCCGGTATATCCCGTACGGTGACCTGCCTGGCAATTTAGATTACGCTTTCAACGACTTCAATACTTCGTTAACCATCTGCTCGTCAGTTGAAGCGCCGGCAGTTACGCCGATGCGATGTTTCCCTTCCAGCCAGGAAGGCTGGATTTCAGCGGCGGTTTCTACCAGGTGTGTCTGCGTTATCTGAGAGCATAACTCAGCCAGACGATTGGTATTGGCGCTTTGGTGCCCGCCAACAACAAGCATCATGTCCATTTGGCCGGCCAGTTCGATGGCGGCTGCCTGGCGTTCCCTTATATCGTGACAGATAGTGTCAATAAGACGCATCTCCGAATCCCGGATAAAAGCCGTATCAATCAATTTATTGACGAAAGCGGTAAATTGGGTCGGCACCTGGGTGGTCTGGGACAAAATTCCAATGCGGCGCGGTATCTGCCCCAGCCCGGCAACAAATTTGTCATCCAGCGCCGCTATCCCCCTTCCTTTTGTCCAGCCGAGAATGCCCCTGACCTCCGGATGTTCCGCATCACCGAAAATAATCACCAGAAAGCCGGCTTCCGCCAGTCTGCGGGCGGCCACCTGCGCCCGGAGTACAAACGGACAGGTGGTGCTGATGATTTCGATATGCCTGGCTCTGATTTCCTCCTCCAGCTGCGGGCTTATCCCATGAGAGCTGGTTACCACCACATCGCCGCGGATATCTTCCACGTTTCTGGCCACACTCACGCCGAGCTCCGCCAGCTTCTGCAGCACCTGCCGGTTATGCACCACTGCCCCCAGTGTTTCCACGCCGCCACGCTCGCGGGCAACCTTCTCCAGTATGTCAATGGCCCGCTTCACACCGAAGCAGAAACCTATCTTGTCCGCCTTTTCAATTTTCATCCGGTCATTTTTGTCCGCCATTATATTGCCCCCGGTACTCTTCGGGCAACAGCTCGGCAATACGCCCCATTATGGAATGCGTGAACTCCGCAAGCTGCTCCCGGCTCACCTTGCCGTTTACCGATGGAAGGTTAAACGGGCGACCGATATTCACCGTGATTTTGGGACGGCGCAACCACCAGGTCAAGCCCGTTATCTTTTCGGTGCCGTGAATTCCCACCGGCAATATAGGAACACCGTTACGCACCGCAATGAGCGCCGCGCCGGAAAAAGCGTCCGCCAGCTGCCCCTCCAGGCTGCGCCGGCCCTCCGGAAAGACAATCAGCGCCATTCCCTCGCCGAACCACCGCTCGGCAAAGCGCAGCACGTTCCGGTTCATACCGCCGCGCCGTATCGGAAAGGCGCCGTAGTTGCCAACAATATACTTCTTAATCCGGGTACGGAATAACTCCTCCTTGGCCAGAAACATCGACCGCCTTTTGATACTGAGGCCCATTATCGGCGGGTCGGTCAGGCTCATGTGGTTCGCCGCCACCAGTAACGGCCCCACAGCCGGAATATGCTCTCGCCCCAGCACCCGCCAGCGAGTGAAGAGGAACAGAATCACCCGGGTAAGACAACGGCCCCCGTAATATATCCAGTGCATTTTTTACTCTGCAAAAACTGTACTTTTCAATTATAGCTTTGGGGCGGGCTAAAAGACAATCGATAAGGACAGCCGCTCATTAGAGCTACAGAATCAGGTTCAGCAGCCCGCCCACAGCCAGGGACACGACAATCATGATGGCAGACGCTTTGAGCAACCCCCTTATACCCAGCTCCCGGAAAAGCACCACGAAGGTGGCGATGCAGGGAAAGAACATCGCCAGAACTACACAGCCGACGACCAGCTGCCCTGAGGTTAGCGCCAGTGGCGCCAGCATGCCCACGGCCACGTCTTTGCGCAGGAAGCCTATCGCCAGCGCCACCACCGCTTCCTTGGGCAAACCCAGCAGGCCGGTAACGACCGGTGCCGTAAAATTGGCGATAGCATCGAAGACACCCAGCGCATACAGTATGTTTATCACCAGAACGGCGCCCAGAATAATCGGTATGGCCTCGCGCAGAAAACCATGAACCCTGAGCCACAGCTTCTGCAGCACGGTCCGCCACGGCGGCATTCGGTAGGGCGGTATCTCGATTAACAGCTCGGGGCTGAATCCCTTAACCATGCGGTTGAGAATAAAGCCAAGCACTATCCAGACGAGAAACAGGGTGCCGTAGACAATGGCAACATATTGCAGGCCCCGCTCCCCCACCAGGCCGAAGACCATTGCCTGCAACGCGGCACAGGGCACGGCGATAGATATAAGCGTGGCCGCGATGAACCTCTCCCGCTTGCTTTCCAGTATCCTTGTCGCCAGAACCGCCGGCACGTTGCAGCCGAGTCCCAGCAACGTGGGAATAATAGCATAGCCGTGAAGTCCCAGCCGGTGCATGATGGTATCCATAAGCACGGCCAGGCGCGGCAGGTAACCGACGTCCTCCAGCAACCCGAGCACCAGGTAGAAAGAGATGATATAGGGGAGTACCATGGCAAAAGGCACATAGAGCCCGGTGGTCAGCAGGCCAAACGATTCTACGTAATTGACTTCACCAACGATGGTACTGCCAAGCAGCACGTCGTGGAGAATACCGGAGCCCCCCATAAGATTGCTGAAAAAAAGTATCACCGGCGTCCAGAGGTGCTCAAATACGGGGTCTAAGACATAGGTGATAAGGCTTTCACCGACGAAGCGGATGCCGAGGAACATGCCAACGAGAACCACCGCGGCGATGGTAATTCCGGTAAAGGGACGGACACTGGCATCCTCCAGGCGCTCCAGCCAGGTATGGTGTCGGTGCGTGACACGCTGAACCTGGTC
>JABMRL010000018.1 GCA_013202615.1 Dehalococcoidia bacterium | reverse complement strand
GTGGAGGCATTGACCAAAGTCGGGCTCTCCGACCGGGCCAACCACCGCCCCACCGAGCTCTCCGGAGGAGAGATGCTAAGGGTCGCCATCGCCCGGGCGATAGTAAAGAACCCTCCCCTGATTCTGGCGGATGAACCCACCGGCAACCTGGACAGCCGTTCCGGCACGGATATAATCTCCATCCTTACCTCTTTACACGCCGAGCAGGGCATTACCCTGGTGATAATAACCCATGACGCCAACATCGCTCACCACTGCCAGCGCATTGTGCATCTCAAGGATGGACAGGTAGAAAGGGAGGAGAAGGTATGAAAAAGTGGCTCGACCCTTTAGCCACTGCCTGGGTAGGCGTGATTACACACAAGCTTCGCAGCTCTTTGACCATACTGGGAATCGTCATTGGCGTCGCCGCCGTGATTACGCTCATGTCCATAGGAAAAGGTGCCGAAGCCCAGATTATCTCCAATATCGAAAGCATGGGGTCAAACCTGGTTACTATCCAGCCAGGCGCACGCACCTTTGGCGGCGTCAGGAGCGCCGCCGCTGACACGCTCACCATTGAAGATGCGGAGGCAATAGCCGAGCAGGTCCCCTACATATCTTCGATAGCTCCTTCTTACTCAAGCAATCTTCAGCTGGTCGTCGGTGGTGAGAATATGAACTCCCAGGTTACCGGGGTAACCCCCGAGTATATGCAGGTAAACAATCTGGAGATTGCCAATGGTACTTTTTTCTCCGCAAATGACTATCAGCGTGGTTCCAAGGTAGCCGTGCTCGGTTCTGATGTCAAAGATACACTCTTCGGAGATACAGACCCTATCGGCCAGCAGATGCGGATGGGCAGCATTATCGTGCGCGTCATCGGCATTCTGGAGAGCAAAGGGGCAATGTGGGGTTCACCTGATAACGCCATTTTTATCCCGCTGACCGCTATGCAGCAGACGGTTGCCCAGCCGCGGACTGCTCAGGGAGAGCGTTTGGTATCATCCATTGCATTATCGGTAAGCGATGAAGAACAGGCAGATTACGTCGTTGCCGAAATCACCAGCCTCCTCCGTACCCGCCATCAGCTCAGCCCCAGTGACGACGATGATTTCAGCATTATGTCCATGGAGGAGATAGCCAGTACGCTCTCCGAAGCCATCGGCACCATGACCCTTCTTCTGGGAGCTATCGCCGCCATCTCGTTACTGGTAGGAGGTATCGGCGTGATGAACATTATGCTGGTGTCAGTGCTGGAGAGGACGCGGGAGATAGGCATCCGCAAGGCACTGGGAGCCAGGGAGCGAGACATATGGACTCAATTTCTCATCGAGGCGGCTTTCCTGACCTTTACCGGCGGCATCATCGGCGTTATCGTGGGCTGGGCGGTCTCTTATCTCATCTCCAGCACCGGTGTGATGACGACCGTGGTTACTGCTGATATAGTTGTCCTGGCGGTTTCGGTATCGGTGGGCATTGGTCTGTTTTTCGGCTTTTATCCCGCCTGGAACGCCTCCCGCCTTAACCCGATTGAAGCTCTCAGGTCCGAATAGGATTCTTCGCCGGGTAATTAACACCAGAAAACGGTATCGGTTGTCATACCGTGCCAGCAGCCGTGTTTGACTCACTGGCCTGAATCGTCGCTTTTCAACGGGAGCGGTATTCCGGCCACCATCATAATCACTTCATCGGCACTCTGCGCCAGCATTTGATTGGCCTTGCCCAGCAAATCACGGTACAGGCGGCTCATTCCATCGGCGGGCACTATCCCTGAACCAACGTCATTGCTTACCATTATGAAGTTGGCTTCAATTTTATGGAAACATTCTATCAGCGCGCTGATTTCATCCGCGACGGCCTGCTCAATAATATCGGTCGCCTTCTGCCTGCTGCCCGGAGTGTAATGCTGACTTAAAATGTTATTCACTAAAAGAGTGATGCAATCGATAATCACCACCTGAGCATCGCCTATTTTCTGGCGGACACCATCTCCGACACGGGTTGGCACTTCCAATGTCCGCCACGCGGCTGGCCTTGTTCTCCTGTGTTCCTCAATACGCTGCCGCATCTCTTCATCCAGAGCCTCTGCCGTGGCCACAAAAAGCACCGGCCCCGAAGCCTTCCGGGCGAGTTCCATCGCGTAGTGGCTCTTACCGCTGCGAGCCCCACCAATTATCAGGGTAGTTTTCCTCATGATTACTTCGCTCTTAACTCCGCACTCGATATTTCCAGAAACCAGTGCTTGTCCCGGAATATCTTTCTGGCTTCCGTTATTTCCATTCTCTTCTGGAACAGGGGGCCATCAATCACCAGGGTATGGTACTCTCCGGCTTCGCCGCAGGGCGTAATGCCCCTGGTCCTGCCCAGTTCTTTTATCTCGTTGAAAAAGTCCATGTCCAGGCTTCGCCCCAGCCACTCCTCGCCAAGAAAATCAGCCCTCGTGGCAACGATAATCGCCTTGAACCCAGAATTTATAAAATCTTTCAATATATCGTCCTGGCTTTCGCCCCAGACTGGCTGATGTGCCGTTATACCGACCTCCCGGCACACCCTTTCCACCCACTCCCGATGCTCATCAAGGTCAATATCCCCGAAGACGCCGCCCTCAACACCCTCTTTCTTTAGTTCATTGACCATTTTCTTGAATTCGGCTTCATAGCTCTGCCAGGTGGCCTGCCGCTGCACCAGCGGAATGCCCATCGCCTGTGACTGCAATCTGAGTATCTCGGCCGACAGCCCATGAGTGCGCGAGCGTGCCCCGTCTTCAGTGACCATATTGGCCAGATAGCATATTTCCAGCCCGTCTTTTCTCGCCCGGTAGCCGGCAAGGCTGCATTCCTTACCTCCGCTCCACGATACAAAAACCTGGCTCATTATTCTCCTCTCTCAGGCCAGCCCGAACTTGGCCAGTATGATGATAAAAATTAACACGCTTACTTCCGCCATTTCATTTACAGCACCGTAGTTATCACCGGTGAGCCCTTTGAACTTCCTCTTCAAGTAAGCGGCTGTCACCAGTGTGACCACCCAGCCGAAAAGCAGGACGGCCAGGCCAACTAACTGCGCGATTGCTGCCGCTATGACCACGGCGATAACCGTTGCCAGAGTGAACCTTGGCCACGTGGTTCCCTGTTTGAAAGCCTTCCCCAGGCCAGCGTCGCGAGCATATGGATAGGCGAACAATGCATAGGTCATCGCCCAGCGGCCTGTGACCGGCATCAATATAAGCGTCATTATCAGCAAAACTTCCGGAATGCTGGATAGCGAAACGTATTTTACCAGGAGAAGCAGGGCAATCCCGACGATACCGAAGGCTCCAGCCCGGCTATCGCGCATCACCTGCCATCTGTCTTCCGCCGTTTTGTGACCGCCCAATCCATCACAGGTATCGGCGAAGCCATCGAGGTGTATGGCCCCGCTGATAACCGCCAGAAAAGCAATCAGCAGTGCGCTCACCACCATCGGCGGTAATAGAATACCGAGCAGCCAGTTCAAGCCGACCAGAATGAGCCCGATGATAAGCCCGACCACCGGAAAGTAACCGGCAGAGCGTCCGACCTCATCCGCCTGTATCTCACGTCGCCACGGTATGGCGATTATGGTCAGAAACTGCAACGCAGCGAAAAACCTGGTCACCGGCTTACCCGTCTCCTTCCGATACCCCGGCTTCACCGAAAGTGGCCATATCGGCCAGAACCCCGGCAGCTACCTCGGCCAGAAATATCCCCAGCCCGGCGCCGGTGCCTTCCCCCAGGCGCATGTTCAGGCTCAGTAACGGTTCCAATCCAAGGTGCTCGAGCAATACCCGATGCCCCGGTTCCGCCGAAAGGTGAGCGGCAATGAGATAGTCTTTTACTCCGGGCGACAGGGCGCTGGCAATAAGTGCCGCCGCACCCGAAATAAAGCCGTCTATAACCACCGGAACGCGTCTCGCGGCGGCTCCCAGCATTACCCCGACCAGCCCCCCGATTTCAAACCCGCCTACCTTCGCCAGCACTTCCATGGGATTTTTTGGCTCAGGCCGGTTTGCCGAGATAGCCCGCTCAATTACGGCTATTTTATGCTTCAACTGCTCATCGGTTAAGCCGGTGCCAAGACCGGTCACCTCAGCCACCGGCCGGCCCGTCATAACGGCACAGATGGCACTGCTGGCCGTGGTGTTCCCGATGCCCATATCACCCGTGCCCGCAATGTCCAGACCCCTGCCCGTCTCCTTTGCCATCAGCTCTATCCCGGTTTCCACCGCCTTCGCTGCCTGTTCGGCGGTCATCGCCGGGCCGCGTGCCATGTTTTGTGTACCGGAGCCAACCTTCCGTGATACCAGGTTGGCGTCCTGGCCAATTTCGGCGGCGACTCCCATATCAACGACGATAACCCTTGCCCCCACGTGCCGGGCAACGACATTTATACCCGCCCCACCCCGCAGAAAGTTAGCCACCATCTGAGCGGTTACCTCC
>JABMRL010000118.1 GCA_013202615.1 Dehalococcoidia bacterium | reverse complement strand
GTTCAGCAAGAGAAGAATAATAAAGATGACTACCGTGGCCAGTAGACTCTGATAGATGTAGTTGAGCCAGAGTCGGCTGAAGCCACGGCGTATGCGGTGCAGTCTGCGTCGTGCCGAATTCAGGAAACTGAAGTGCATTTATTCACTTACCTCGCTTCAGGCCTAGGTTATAATACCTCATGAATGTCCCTGTAAGCCAATTTGTGGCTGGCCCGGCAGTACCTCGGGCAATCTGAAGTAGGCAGGAGTAAGGCTTATATGATACACTGATTAGTTGTTATCCGGTTGTTAAGTTATTAATTCTGAGGCGGGAGGTATGAATGGCCAAGCGAGTGTGCGTCGTGCAGGGAGAAGATGCGGCACCAGAGGTGGTCGTGCCCACGGTTCAGATTCTGGAAGGAATGAACCTGGACGTTGAATTCATCTGGGCTGAAACCGGCGATGAGGCCGTCGCCAAATACGGCACCAGCTTCCCTGAATCGGCGAAGAAAATGATTGATGAGTCCGACTGTGCCATTACGGGTTCGACGCGTAATCTGGGCGGCGTACATGGTTACCTGCGGTGGGGGAAGAAGTGCTTTGCCAATGTCCGCCCGACCAAGTATGTGCCGGGCCTGATAAGCCCGCTGAAAAACCCCGAAGGCATCGATTTTATTATCCTGCGGGAGAACATCGAGGGGCTCTATCCCGGCTGGGAAGGCGATATCGCGCAGCTGGCACCATTGAAGCTGAAGAACGATATGCTCGGTGTCATGCTGGACACCACGGCGAAGGGCAAGTTTGCCGTCAAGGTGAACACGGAGGCGATAACCAGGGATATCTGCCGCATCGCCTGCGAGCTTGCCATGCAGAGGAAAGCCAGGGGCGGACCGGGCAAGGTGACCGTGTCCAGCAAGTACAATGTCCTGACGCAGTCAGACGAGATGTTTCGCCGGATAGCTGAGGAGACGGTCAGGCAGTACCCCGAGCTGACTTTCGACCAGCTTATCATTGACAACTGCGCCCAGCAACTGGTCATCAACCCGCAGCAGTTCGATGTGCTGATTATGGGCAATCAGCATGGCGACATCCTGGCCGACGAAGCTTCGGCGCTTATCGGCGGGCTGGGGCTGACGCCGAATGCCTGTTTGGGCAAGGAGTTCGCCTACTTCGGGTCCGTGCACGGCACGGCGCCAGATATCGCCGGGCAGAACATCATCAACCCAACCGCCATGCTCCTCGCCGGCGCCATGCTTCTGGAGCATCTCGGCTACGGAAAAGAGGCGTCCGGGCTGGAGGCAGCGGTATATAAGGTCTATCAGGATGGGAAATATCTCACCCGCGACCAGGGTGGAGACGCCTCCACCACCCGGTTCTGCGAAGCGGTCAAAGCCAATCTGTAAATAAAACTTGAAGCGGTATTTTAGATGAAACGAATCATCTATGTTCTCCTTATCGTGATAACGCTGTCCAGCCTGCTGCTGGCGGGCTGCCAGGGCGGCCATGGAACAGCGCTGAACCTTTACGGCATCGACCCCATTACCCTCGACCCGGCGGTCTCCGGCGAGATGATTTCGCATGAATATATCCAGCAGATTTACAATGGCCTGGTGCGCCTTGACGAGAACCTGGAACCGTCCCCGGATATTGCCGAACGCTGGGAAGTGAGCGCTGACGGGTGCACCTATACTTTCTATCTGCGTAAAGATGTCAGGTTTCAGGATGGCCGGGAGGTCACCGCCAGCGACTGCAAGTACTCTCTGGAGCGTGCCTGTCGGCCGGCTACGGGGTCGCTGACCGCGGCTACCTATCTGGGGGACATTGTCGGCGTCAGCGAGGTGATAGCCGGTCAAACGGAAGAGATAAGCGGCATCAGTGTCGTTGATGACCACACACTGCGGATAACCATTGATACTCCCAAGTCCTATTTCCTGGCCAAAATGACCTACCCGGTGGCGTTTGTGGTGGACAGAAATGAGGCAGAGATGGGTGGCGAGTGGTGGCGTGAGCCCAACGGCACCGGCCCGTTCCGCTTGCAAAGCTGGGAGGAGGAAAGCCGGCTGGTTCTGGAAAAGAACGACTACTATCACGGTGAGAAAGCCGGGGTTGGCACGGTGGTTTTCCAGCTATGGGGTGGCGTGCCGATGAACATGTATGAAACCGGGGAAATCGATGCCACGGACGTTAATATCAATTACATTGACAAGGTCGCCGACCCGGCCGGCAATTTTTACCGGGAACTGGAGATTGTGCCTGAACTGAGCTTCAGCTACATTGGCTTCAACCACACCCGGCCGCCGTTCAATGATGCCAGGCTGAGGCAGGCCTTCAGCATGGCCCTGGATAAAGACAAGATGGTCTCGCTGGCCTTCAAGGATATGATGGAGCGGGCCGACGGCGTCCTGCCACCGGGCATTCCCGGTTTCAATGAGAACCTGAAGGGCCTGGATTTTGATGTGGCGGCGGCGAAAAACCTGATTGCCGATTCCACGTACGGCAGCGTGGAAAACCTGCCTCCGATTACCATCACCACAATGGGCTGGGGAGGGCTTATTTCGAATAGCCTGGAAGCGATTGTCCACGAGTGGCGGCAGAACCTCGGCGTGGAAGTTACAGTCAGGCAGCTGGAGCCGGAGCAGTTCCTCTACAACCTGAAGCAAGAAAAGGACGAGATGTACCTTTTAGGCTGGGTGGCCGACTATCCCCACCCCCAGGACTTCCTCGAACTTCTTTTCCGCACCGGCGAGGAGAATAATGCCGGAGAGTACAGCAACCCGGCGGTGGATGATATCCTGGACCGGGCGGGGGTGGAGCTGGATTATGAAACCAGCCTGACGCTTTACCAGGAAGCCGAGCAGATGCTGGTTGACGATGCCGCCTGCGTCCCGCTGTGGTTTCCCAAGAATTACTTTCTGGTCAAGCCCTATGTCAGCGGCTATGAACTGACGCCGATGGGCTACGCCGACCTGAGCCGGGTATCTGTCGAGCGCGACTGAGCAGCGACCTTATCTCCCGGGCACCGAGCTCGCGTGTCTTGCCTTCAGGAAGAGTGCCCAGGTTCAGGCTGCCGAAGCGGACTCGCTTCAGCGCCAGCACCCGGTACCCCAGGTGGGCGAACATGCGGCGCACCTGTCGCTTCCGGCCCTCGTGGATGGTGAGGCTGTAGTTGAAGGGTTCGGCGGTTATTTCCCTGACTCTGGCCGGGCTGGTTTTGCCGTCGTCAAGCTCAACCCCCTGTTCCAGCCGCCGTTTTTCCTCCGACTTTAATTTGCCCTCAACCTGTACCAGGTACTCTCTTTCGTGCTCGTAGCGGGGGTGGGTCAGGCGGTAGGCAAGGTCGCCGTCGTTGGTGAGCAGGAGCAGGCCGGTGCTGTCTTTGTCCAGCCGCCCCACCGGGTAGAGCCTGAGGCGGCGGTAACTCTCCGGCAGGATATCGGTGACTTTCTCCCGACCCCGCTCATCGCTGAGGGTAGAGATGTAGCCCGCGGGCTTGTGCAGCATCAGGGTTATCGTCCGCTCGGGCTTGAGGTCGAGCTTCCTGCCGTCCAGAGCGATTTTGTCTTTTTCGGTATCTACCGGG